>LELG01000229.1 GCA_001045575.1 Candidatus Burkholderia pumila | reverse complement strand
TTGAGTCCGGCGCGAAGGTATTCTTTGCCGACCCGCAAAGTCCATGGCAGCGTGGCACGAATGAAAAACACCAATGGCCTTCTACAACAATACTGTCCAAAAGGTACAGACCTGTCCCGGTGGAGCGCTTAAGAGATCCAGGCCGTTGCCAATGCACTGAATTCCAGGCCCCGGAAAACGCTTGATTGGAAGACAAGGCCTTGAACGAATATCTAAATCTGTTCAACAATCCGGTGTTGCGACGACCGGTTGAATCCGCTGTATTAACTTAACCCCCGTGCGTATGCACAACTAGATTTGCAATCCATGATGGGCGATGAAATTCGCCCTTTTGCCAACCTTAAAAGTGCATATGCACAGAATAGCGTAAAATAACGACTCCGACGACGGACTTACCCTCGACAACTGCGCCCGCTCTGGCTCGCCCGCCACGCCGCATTCCGTGGATGATGATCGCGCTCGGCCTGGTCGGCATGGCGCTGATCGTGGCGGCGACGTACTGGGCGCTGGTGCTGCACTTCATCCAGACCACCGACGATGCCTACGTTGGCGGCGACGTGACCGTGCTCGCGCCGAAGGTGAACGGCTTCGTCACCGATGTGCTCGTGCAGGACAACCAGCGCGTGAAGGCGGGGCAAGTGCTGATCCGCCTCTACTCGCGCGACTACCACGCACGCCTGGCGCAAGCCGATGCCGAAGTATCGAGCGCCCGCGCCACTATCGTCGAACTGCGCGCGAAGGACGCGTTGCAGGCCGCGGTCATCAAATCAATCAGCAGCAGGCGGAAGTGCATGCGTCGGCGGCGGAACTGAACGTCGAATACACGACGATCCGCTTGCCAGTCGATGGCTACATCGGCAACCGCACGGCGCGGATAGGCGTGCTGGAAAATGTTGGTAACTCGCTTCTGACCATCGTTCCCGCGACGGGACTTTGGGTCGATGCCAGCTTCAAGGAAGACCAGCTCAGGAAGATGCATGAAGGCGATGCGGCTGACGTCGAGCTGGACACATCCAACATTCCGTTCACGGGGCAAGTCGAGAGTCTTGCACCCGCGACCGGCAACTTTACGAAGATCGTGCAGCGCGTGCCGGTGCGAATTCGTCTCGATGTGCCGAAGAGCGCGGAAGCAGTGCTGCGTCCCGGCTTGTCGGCGACGGTGAAAGTCCATCTTTCGAAGAATTGAGGCGCGCGATGAACAAGATCGTATTGGCCGATTCTCTGACGGCACCCGTCAGGCAACGCACCTTTGCGTTCGCGCTGCTGTCCGTCGGCGTGTTCCAGTTGCTTTCGATTGGCGTGTATGGCTTGGCATCGCGCTTCATCGACATGCGTCTGTTGCTCGTTTTCGGTCTCGTGTGCTTCGGCCTCGGCCAGCAATTCGCGGTGCCGCCCATCGTGACGATGGCGCTCGGTTCGCTGCATGCGCTGGTATTGCGTGAAGCGCTTGTGCTGACCGTCGCCGATTGCTTCTACGTGCTGGCGTTGTGTTTTCTCGTCGGCGTCATCGCCATGATTTTTGTCAGACCGATCACGAGCGCGCCGCCGTCATCGGAAGCCCATTGAAGGAGCGCATCATCATGAAACGACTTTATGTAACGATACTCGCCGCGTTCGCGCTGGTCGCCTGCGCCGTGCAACCCTGCCACGCATGCCGACTTGCCCGGCACGATTCACACGGCCGCGCCCGCCAACTAGCTCGTCGATGCACCGCCCGCCGACGCCGATCCCACCGCCTGGTGGAACCAGTTTAACGATCCGGTCATGCACGAACTGGTGGCCTCCGTGCTCGACAGCAATCTCGATGTGCAGGCTGCCGTGGAACATGTGAAGCAGGCGTTGACCGTGCAGCGTCGCGCGGCGCTGCTGCCGCAACTCGATGCGAACGCAGATGCATCCGACACGCGGCAGAACACGCCGCCGCCACTTGGTTATGTGAGACAAGCGGGCTTTGGTCTGGCGCTGAGCTGGACGCCCGATGTTTTCGGCGGCGAGCGGCTCGAATTGCTGGCGGCGCAGGCGCAACTCGTCGGACGCGAGCATGCGGCCGATCAGGTTCGGCTCGCGCTGGCGGAACTGAAAATACTTTAAGATAACGAAGTAATTAGAGAGCGCACCCTGAAGTTGACACAACGCCGCCTACAATACGACTTGTCGACGCAACTCGATGGCAACTCGATGTCTCGCGCGCAGAATCAACTAAGCGATCTGCAATCGCGCATTCCGCGCACGCAGGCGACCATTCAGCATCAACTCAGCCTGATCGCAGTGTATTCGGGCCGCACGCCGGAGTCCTTCGACAAGCTGACGCTTGCCAATGCGGGATCGGCGCCTGTCATTCCGGTGCCAGCGACTGGTGTGCCGCAGACCTTGCCATCGGATGCATTGCTGCGTCGTCCGGACGTGCTGATCGCCTATACGAACGTGCAGCAACGCGCGGCGGAAATGGGCGTGGCGCGTGCGGAGCGCTATCCGAAGTTTTCGCTGCGATTGACGGCTGGCTTGCTCGCATCGTCGTATCTCGGCTTGCCTACGCTCACGGACAACCTTTTTTTCGTCGCGCTGAATGCAACGAATCCAATCTTCAACGCGGGCCCCATTACAGCGGATATCGAGCAAAACGAGAGCAAGATACACGAATCCGAACTGCATTTGCGCCAGACGGTGCTCGAAGCGTTGAAGGATGTCGAAGACACGCGCAGGGATCTCGTCAGCACGAGCGATCAGACCGCACGACTGACGGATGCGCTGGCGGCATCGGATCAGTCGCTGACGCTATCGACGCAGCTTTACAAAGGCGACGCGGCAAGCTTTCTCGACGTGCTCGACGCACAACAAGCCTATCTGCGCGATGCCGACGCACTCAATCAATCGAAGCGCGAACATGCGCTCTCGGCGGTGGCGTTGTATTGATCGTTGGGCGGCGGTTGGAGCGTCACCGACGATTCCGTCATGACCGCCAGCACACATACTAAGGAGACGAAATGAGTCTGGTCGAAGAAACCGCAGCGGGCCTCGATGGCCTCGCGCAACTGCGCAAATATGATTGCGAGCGGGCGCAAGCCGGGCATGCTCGTGTCGCTGGATTTCGACTTCATCGAAGTGGAAGCGGGGTGCGCGATGTTCGCGGGCGTGCCGGGCGATCACGCGTATAAACCCGATTGGCACCGTGCACGGCGGCTATGCTGCGACGCTGCTCGATTCCGCTTGTGGATGCGCGGTGCATCGTGCCTGACATCGACATAGGCTTATACGACGCTTGATTTGAAGGTCGCCTATCACAAGGCGATCACGCGCGATTCCGGTTTGCTGCGCGCGGAAGGGCGCGTGCTGTCGATCGGGCGCCGCGCCGCGTTTGCCGAAGCGATGCTCCGCGATATGAGCGGAAGACTGTTTGCTTCGGCGACCTCGACTTTACTGGTGATGGAGTGCGAACCGACTTACTTGACGCTCTCCAGTTCCTTGCGCACCGTGCCGAAGATCGTATCGATCTGCGGCATTTCGACGATCAGCGGCGGCTAGAACGCGAGGATATTGCCCGTATAATGGACGAGCACGCCGGCTTCGAAGCATTTGACGAAGAGCTCTCGTAAGCGCGCGCTCGGTACGCCTTCACGCAGCTCCAGTTCGATACCGGCGTGCGGGTGTCCTTCACGTAAGGCGCATCGCGCAGCGCGTGCACGGCGCTCTCGAACTTCTCCGCCTTCGACGCCGCGCGATCGAACAGCTTGTCGCGCTTGTACAGATCGAGCGTGGCGATGGCCGCAGCCCGTGGCCACCGGATGCGCCGAGTACGTATAGCCATGAAGTTCGATGGCATTGGCCGCGCCCCGCATCGACGATGGTATCGTGCACGAAGCGCTGCGCCGCGACTGCGCCCATAATGGTGGCGTTGTTGATAGCCTTGGCCATCGTGATGAGATCCAGCGGCACGCCGAAGAACTCGCTCGCGGTCGCCTTGCCCAGACGCCCGAAACCGGTGATGAATTCATCGAAAATCAGAAGAATGCCGTGCTTCGTGCAGATTTCGCGCAGCTTCTGCAAGTAGCCTTTCGGCGGCACGAGCACGTCGGTCGGACCTGCGAGCGGCTCGACGATCATCGTCGCAATGGTCGATGCATCGTGCAGCGTGACGATGCACTCCAGTTCTTCCGCGAGATGTTCGCCCTACGCGGGCTGTCTCCTGGAAAACGCGTTGTGCGCGAAATCGTGCGTATGCGGCAGATGATCAACCGAGGGCAGCAGCGCGCCCGAAAACGTCTTGCGGTTCGGCGCAATGCCGCCCACCGAAATCCCACCGAAATCCCGCCGAAATCCACGCCGTGATATTCGCGCTTACGCCGATCAGCCGCGTGCGCTGACCTTCTCCGCACGCGCGGTGGTAAGCGATGGCGATCTTCAGCGCCGTATCTACGGACTCGGAACCGGAGTTGGTGAAGAAGGTGCGGTCGAGACCTTCGGGCATCAATTTCGCGACTTTGGTTGTCGCTTCGAACGCGAGCGGATGGCCCATCTGGAACGTCGGTGCGAAATCGAGCGTGGACAGCGCCTTCTGTACCGCTTCGACGATTTCATCGCGGCAATGGCCCGCGTTCACGCACCACACAGGCCCGCGCAGCCGTCGAGCACTTCGCGGCCGTCGGTCGAGCGGTAATACATGCCTTTGGCGCTTTCGAGCAGGCGCTGCGCGGCCTTGAACTGACGGTTGGCAGTGGAGGGGCATCCAGAACGACGAAAAATCGTCGATGACGGGGCGGGCGTTCATGAACAAGTCTCCTGAGAAAGTAACGGCCACTCTATTCCTCGCCAGAATTGCGCGGCTGCGCTGCCAACTGTATTGGCGCGCGCGTTTTATTCGGCGATCGAAGAGCAGACGCTGCGCGCGGGCGCGCTGCTGTCGTCCGTGCGCCGGCTTGCGGAGCAACACGCGCTCAGCACCTTCACGGTGACGGAAGCGTATGGCAGACTCGTGTCGATGGGCCTCGTCACCGCGCGGCGCGGTTCGGGGTATTGCGTGGCGGTGCGCGCGCATGGCGAGCGTTCGCGCGCCGTGGACTGGCAACCGCCGAGCCTGACGGTGACATGGCTTCTGTCCGATGTTTTCGCCGATCATTCCGTGCCGATCAAATCCGGCTGCGGCTGGCTGCCCAACGAGAATGGGTCAACGAAAGCGGCCTTCAGCATGCGTTGCGCGCGATCGGGCGCGTGCCGGCGGCGCGGATTGCGGACTATGGGCATCCGTATGGTTTTGCGCCGTTGCGCGAGCGCATTGCCGAGCAACTCGACCGTCACGGCCTGCCGGTCGACGCCGCATCGAACGTGCTGCTGACGGCGGGCGCAACGGATCGTGCGCACGCTGCTGCGTCCGGGCGATGCAGTCATCGTCGAAGAGCCCGGTGCAACCTGCTGCAAACCCTGCAACTCGCCGGGCTGTACGTGCATGGCGTGCCGCGCACGGCGGCGGGCGTCGATACGGAAGGTGTTCGAGCGCATCGTGGTCGAGCATCGGCCGAAAGCGGCGTTTCTCAACACCACTTTGCAGAATCCGACGGGCGCGACGTTCGGTATGGCATCGGCGTTCCGGTTGATGCAGATTGCCGAGCGCCACGGCCTCTGGGTCGTGGAAGACGATTTAAACGGCGAACTCGCGCCGCTCGGCGCGCTCTTGCTTGCGGCGATGGAAGGCTTGCCGCGTGCTGTACGTCGGCGGCTTCGCAAAGACGATCACGCCTTCCTTGCGATGCAGCTACGTCGTCGTTGAACGTGACGTGTTGCGCGAGCTGGCGCGCACGAAGATGGCGGTGAGACTGATGTCATCGGAGGCGACGAAGCGGATCGTCGAAAAAGTGCTGGGCTTGACTCGATGGCACGTTGCGATGCGGCCCAGCAAGCGAAGGAAACTGAACCTGAACGACCCTGTCGATGCGATATACGACAAGATCGAACGACTGAAGGGCGGCATTCGGGCGAAGGTCGAG
>LELG01000228.1 GCA_001045575.1 Candidatus Burkholderia pumila | reverse complement strand
TCCATCGGCTCGCAGTTTCGCTTCACGCTTCCTCCCCACGATCAGTCGCCCTTTCGCAGTTGCGCTTCGCTTCATTCGCTGTGACCAGCTTATGGTGGGACTTGCACCCACGAGTGTGCGCCCATGCATGCTGGGCGCACATGAAAAAGCCCCGGTTTTCGCCGGGGCTTCCTGCTTTTAAGCGCTAACGGGGTGTTTACTGCCCCGCGATCGTCATCCGCTCGATCAGCACCGAGCCAATTTCCTTCGTGCCGCGCACGACGGTATCCGAGCCAATTGCCTCGATGTGGCGGAACATCTCCTGCAACGTGCTCGCCACCGTGATTTCCTCGACCGCCTGCACGATCTTGCCGTTCTCCACCCAGAAACCCGACGCGCCGCGCGAATAATCGCCGGTGACATAATTCACGCCTTGGCCCATCAGTTCGGTCAGCAAGAGGCCGGTGTCGAGCTTCTTCAGCATCGCTTCGAAGTCGTCTTCCGGCTTCGTGTGCGTGCTCTTCATCGTCAGATTGTGCGAGCCGCCAGCGTTTCCGGTCGTCTGCATGCCGAGCTTGTGTGCCGAGTATGTCGACAGGAAATAGCCTTGCACGACGCCATCTTCGACGACGCTGCGTTTCTGCGTGCGCACGCCTTCCTCGTCGAACGGCGCGCTGCCCATGCCGCCCTTCACATGCGGATCTTCGACAATCTGGATATGCGGCGCGAACACCGGCTTGCCGAGGCTATCGACCAGAAACGTGGTCTTACGATACAGGGCGCCCCCGCTCACCGCCTGCACATACGCACCGAGAATGCCCGCCGCGAGCGGCGCTTCGAACAGCACGCGGCATTTGCGCGTGTCGAGGCTTTTCGCGCCTAGACGCGCCAGCGCGCGTTCCGCTGCATATCGTCCGACAGCTTCGGGCGCAGCCAGTTCAGCCGCACTGCAGCGCGACGTGTACCAGTCGTCGCGCTGCATGTAGCGTCCGCTCTGCGCGATGGGCGCGCACGCGATGTAATGCCGCGAGTACGGATAGCCCGCCATGAAACTACGCGAGGTCGCTAGCACGAACTGCGAATGCTGCGCCGACACGCTCGCGCCTTCCGAATTGGCAATGCGCTTGTCCACGCCGAACGCCGCCGCTTCGGCGCGGCGCGCCAGATCGGCGGCTTCTTCCGCATCGATTTCCCACGGGTTATAGAGATCGAGATCCTGCGGCGACTTTTCGAGCAGGTCTTCTTCGGCCAGCCCCGCCGCGCTGTCCTCGGCCGTAAAGCGTGCGATGTTGTATGCCGCCACGACCGTATCGCGCAGCGCCTCGCGCGTGAAGTCAGCGGTGCTCGCATTGCCGCGCTTCTTGCCGATGAACACCGTCACGCCCATCATCTTGTCGCGATTGTGTTCGATGGTTTCCACTTCGCCGCGCCGCACGCTCACGGAAAGGCCGTCGCCTTCGGAGATTTCGGTGGCGACATCGCTCGCGCCGAGCTCTTTCGCGTAGCGCAGGATGTCGGAGGCGATTTCCTTCAGCTCGTCCTGCGTGTGCGGGAAAAATCGTTGCTTGACGTCCATGTCTGTTGCCATTTTGTCGTTGCCTTTGTCGTTGCCTCTGGAAGTCGGGCGATGAATGATGCGCGCCCGCGCAAGTTGTAGCGTCCGGTCTTCTCGTCGAAAGACCCATCATGCGATCATAGCAAGGAGCGCGCTTGCGCACCCGCAGCATTGGCCATTCGGACGATGTTTTGAAGAAGCCGCAAGCTACAATGTCGCCATGAACCGTAAAAATACGAACGCCCTAGCAAATCGCCGCTCAAGCGTGAAATGCACGCGCTGCAGAAGTTTGGCGAGGCGCTCATCGCGCTGCCAAAAGACGCGCTCAAGCGCATGCCGATGCCCGAAGATCTCGACAACGCCGTGCGCGAGGCGCGCCGCATCACGGACCATGAAGGCAAGCGGCGGCAACTGCAGTATGTCGGCAAGGTCATGCGCTCGCTGATTGAGGACGAAATCGTCGCGATGCGCCGCTAGACAGGTATCGCGGCTTGAACAAGGCGGAAACCGCCCGCATGCACTGGATCGAGCGCACCCGCGAAAAACTCCTAGCCGACGCCGCGCTGACCGAATTCCTCCGCGAGCATCCGAGCGTGGACGTGCAGGAAGACCGCACGCTCATCCGCAACGCGCACAAGGAACGCGAGCAGCGGAAGCCGCCGCGCTATTATCGCGCACTGTTCCAGTGGATCAAGAACGCGGCCAGCGTGGATGACGCCCCGGACGATGAAGATCAGGATCCGGACGAACAAGATGACGACAAAAAATTAACTGATCGTCGGCATCGTATCGATCAGCGACCGTGCGTCGCAGGGCGTGTACGAAGACAAGGGCGTGCCGTCGTTGCAAGAGTGGCTAGGCGAAGCGCTGTCGTCGCCCTTCCGGGCCGAAACACGCCTGATTCAGGACGATGCCGCGACCATTTCCGCGACGCTCATCGAACTGGTGGACACCGTTGGCTGCGACCTTGTGCTGACCCTGCGGCACCGGCCCGTCGCGCTGCGACGTGACGCCCGAAGCAACGCTCGCCGTCGCCACCAAACCGATGCCCGGCTTCGGCGAGCAGATGCGCCAGATCAGCCTGAACTTCGTGCCGACGGCCATTTTGTCGCGCCAGGTCGCGGTGATTCGTGAGACGGCTGATCACGCCGCGGTCATCATCAATCTGCCAGGTCAGCCGAAATCGATCCGCGAAACGCTCAAAGATCTGAAAGACGCCGACGGCAAGCAGAAATTGCCGGGGATTTTCGCGGCGGTGCCGTACTGCATCGATCTGATCGGCGGGCCCTACATCGAAACGCGCGACGAAGTCGTCAAGACGTTCCGTCCGAAAAGCGCGATCCGGCCCGCGAAGGATCAGAACGCTTCGAAAGCTTAAGGCGCGGCGGTCGGCGTCGACGAAATCAGGAAGTGCTCGCGGTAATACTTCAGTTCGTCGATGGACTCGTGAATATCGGCCAGCGCCGTGTGCATCGCGCGCTTCTGAAAGCCCTTGTAGATGGCCGGCTGCCAGCGGCGGCACAGTTCCTTCAGCGTGCTGACATCGAGATTGCGATAGTGGAAGAAAGTTTCCAATTCCGGCATCCAGCGCGCCATGAAACGACGGTCCTGACAGATGGAGTTGCCACACATCGGCGACTTGCCGGGCGGCACGTACTGGCCGAGAAAGTCTCGGATCTGGCGCGTGGCCTCGGCTTCATCCACCGTCGATGCCTTCACGCGCTCCGTCAGCCCGGAGCGGCCATGCGTGTTGCGGTTCCACTTGTCCATGCGGCCAAGCGCTTCCTCGGTCTGATGAATCGCCAGCACCGGCCTTTCCACCATCGTGTCGAGCGTCGAATTCGTGACGACAACCGCAATTTCGATGATGCGGTCGTTGTCCGGATCAAGCCCTGTCATTTCCATGTCGAGCCACACGAGATTCATGTCATTACGCACCAGAGCGGTATCGGTCGAAGTGGAGATGTCGGTCATGGAAAATGCCTGATGGATAAAGAAAGCCGCCTATCGCTGCGATTGCAGGATGTGACAACGCGGACACGGACTAGAATTTATAATTTTCGCATAGTCCAATTGGAATTCCCGGATGACCAACATCACTCTCGCCTTCTCGACGATCTTCGTCATCGCGCTCGCCACCATGGTTTCGACCAAGCTGTGGCTCGCGGCGCGGCAGATTCGCTACGTGTCAGCGCATCGCAACAGTGTGCCGTCGCAGTTCAGCGACACGATTCCGCTCGCGGCGCACCAGCGCGCGGCGGATTACACCGTCGAGCGCACACGTCTCACCATGATCGAAGTCGTCACCAGTGCCGTCGTGCTGGTCGCGCTGACGCTGCTCGGCGGCATGCAAGCGCTGGACAACGGCATCACGGGCTGGCTCGGCCGCAGCTATCTCGGGCAGATCGTGCTGGTGGCGGTGGTTGTCGCAATCACGAATCTCATCGATCTGCCGTTCGACTACATCCGGCACTTCGTCATCGAAGAAAAATTCGGCTTCAACCGCATGCCGAAGAAGCTGTTCTTTGTCGATCTGATCAAGGGCGTCGTGCTCGGCGTCATCATTGGCGCACCGCTGCTGCTGCTCACGCTCTGGCTGATGGATCGCGCCGACACGTACTGGTGGCTGTGGACATGGGTAGTCTGGGTCGCGTTCCAGCTGCTCGCCATGATCACTTATCCGACATTCATCGCACCGCTCTTCAATAAGTTCGAACCGCTGAAGGATGAAGCGCTGGTCGCCCGCATCACGAACCTCATGTTGCGCACCGGCTTCGCGGCAAAGGACGTGTTCGTGATGGATGGCAGCCGCCGTTCGGCGCACGGCAACGCGTATTTCACGGGCTTCGGCGCGGCCAAGCGCATCGTGTTTTTCGATACGCTGCTCGCGCGTCTCTCGGGCAGCGAGATCGAAGCGGTGCTCGCGCACGAACTCGGACACTTCAAGCGCCGTCACGTGCTGAAGCTGATGATCGTCATGTTCGGGATTTCCCTGGCGCTGCTCGCGCTGCTCGGCTGGCTCGTGCAGACGATATGGTTCTACGAAGGCCTCGGCGTGCGTCCGTCACTCGTCGGCAGCAACAACGGGCTAGCACTCATGCTGTTCATGCTCGTGCTGCCTGTGTTCATGTTCTTCGTGACGCCGCTCGGCAGCCTGACTTCGCGCAAAAACGAATTCGAAGCCGATGCCTTCGCCGCCAGCCAGACCGACCCGAAGGATCTCGTCAACGCGCTCGTGAAGCTGTACGAAGACAACGCATCCACGCTGACGCCCGACCCGATTTATACGGCGTTCTACTATTCGCATCCGCCTGCATCGCAACGCATCGACCGGTTGATGCAGCACGCCTCCGCCGCATGACGCAACGCGCTTCAGCTTCATATCGACGTGGCGCGCGATTCGCAGGCACAGTCATCGCCGCGCACGGGCGTCATTATCTCGTCGCGCTCGAAAACGGCAGCGCGATGCTGCAATGCTTCCCGCGCGGCAAAAAGAGCGAAGTCGCCGTCGGCGATTACGTCAGTTACGAGCAGGAATCGGCGGATCAGGGCGTGCTCGTCGAGATTGGCGAGCGGCGTAATCTACTGTATCGCTCGGATCAGTTCAAGTCGAAGCTGTTTGCGGCAAATCTCGATCAACTGCTAATCGTGCTCGCCACCGAGCCGCATTTCAGCGAAGACCTGCTCGGGCGCGCGCTGATCGCGGCGGAGGCGCACGGGCTGAAATCGCTGATCGTGCTGAACAAGATCGACGTGGAAGGCGCGTTGCCGCTGGCCCGCGAACGTCTGGCGCCGTACCGCGAACTGGGTTATACGGTGATCGAGTTATCCGCGAAGATGATGCCCGGCGATGTCCATCCGCAACTCGATGCGCGCTTGAAGGACCGCTCGACGATTCTGCTCGGTCAGTCGGGCATGGGCAAATCCACGCTGGTCAATCTGCTCGTCCCCGACGCCGATGCCGCCACGCGAGAAATCTCATCGGCGTTGAATAGCGGACGGCATACGACGACGTTCACGCGTCTCTATCATTTGCCGGATGGCGGCGCGTTGATCGATTCGCCAGGCTTTCAGGAGTTCGGCCTGCATCACCTGACGGAAGGCCAACTGGAACGCGCATTCGCTGACTTCAGGCCGTATCTCGGACATTGCCGCTTCTACAACTGCCATCATCTTCACGAACCGGGTTGCGCGATGCTCGAAGCCGTCGAGGCCGGCAAAATTCGTCCGGAACGCCATGCACTGTACGCGCAGCTCATCCACGAAGCCAGCCAGATCGTTCGATAAAACGTCTCACGCGCGCGCCGAACCTGATCATCGGTAAGCGCTAATTTTAAGCACACAGGCCAATTGCCGAGCAGCGCATGAACACGGAGGAGATCGGTGATGTCGGCGTCTGGCGGACGCTGCGGCAGTTCGGTGAGCACATGCGAGAGGTAAGAGTAAG
>LELG01000227.1 GCA_001045575.1 Candidatus Burkholderia pumila | reverse complement strand
TTGAGTCCGGCGTGAAGGTATTCTTCGCCGACCCGCAAAGTCCATGGCAGCGTGGCACGAATGAAAAACACCAATAGCCTTCTACGACAATACTGTCCAAAAGGTACAGACCTGTCCCGGTGGAGCGTTCGGGAAATCCAAGCCGTTGCTAATACGTTAAAAACCTTGGACGAGTACCTAAAATCTGTTCAACAATCCAGTGTTGCGACGACCGGTTGAATCCGCCCTATGCTCCTCGCTCAGAGTGTCGTTGGATAGACGTCGATAATCAACCGCTTACATCCATTTCAACGCGGCATTGAGAATGTTTTCGCTGATGTGCTTCCTGAGTTCGCTGCAGTGCGCCAGCAGATGAACTTGTGCCGGCCGCATCACCTCCAGAAGATGGCGGACGATCTCAATGGCCTGAATGGACACGATGTAAGGCGGTACGTCCTGCGGTCGCTTGCCAGCTTTACGCATCTCGTCCTGCAGTTGTTTGACGAACTGGGGTGGAATGATCCACAGGCCACGCTCCAGATCGAACTGGTCTGGCGTTGCCAGACGGGGGTTCACCGGTGCGCACCCGGTCAGCAATAGCAGTCGCAGCCCGAATTGGGTTTGCCAGCTACGCGGGTTGTAGCGCCTAACTAAGTTTCTGGAGAAAGTCGGGAAGCTCGGTCAGATATTATGGATCACCGGCGGCTTCGGCTCGGCGACGACATCCAGGTCAGAGACAGGGTTGATTTCTAAACCTTCCACGATGATCAGCGCGTAGCGGAATAGCGGCCGGAATCAGGTGCGAACCTTCTCCGCCGTCGTGAACGCTTTTCGTTCCTCGATCTTCGCCAGCACGCCTAGAAGCTGAGGGAGACGAATGTCGTAAACCGACATTTTTCCGAGGCTGGGGAGCACGCCCTTGTCGAAGATACGCAAGATCTGTGACAGGGTACTTTGCCGCCCCTCCTTCAGTTCTTTACGGTGATGATCGACCCATGCGTCGAAAACCGCTTTAAAACTGTATTCGGAGGCTAGCTGAATAGCGTGTCGCTTTTTCTTACGTTCGGTGTGAGGATTGACGCCTTTGGCCAGCAGCACGCGCGCCTCATCGCGAAGCGCGCGTGCTTCACGCAGGCTAACCTCTGGATAAGGTGCCCAGGAACATGCTCTCCTGCCCAACAATAACGGAAGTGCCATGAGCGCCCGCCGTTATCCGACACGGCCAGAGAGAACGTCGATATCACCAAGCGTGTATGCTTTGCCGGTTGCCTTTGTCTGGCGAACGGCCATATCTGAAAGTGCCATGATTCCCAGCTCCTAACGTGAAGAGTTAGGGCTAGATCCTCGGCTCGCTTACCGCTCGCTCCCAGCAACATTACGGCACTGCGCACACCCGTATTGATAGACTAGAAACTGGACTAAAAAGCCCTAGATGCACGTAGATACCGATGGTCCTTGCTGGAACGAAAAAAGAGCTGAAGCTCCTTTTTTCAACGACTTGCAAACTTTAATGGAAGTCTACAGCTCAAAAATTGGAGCGGGAGACGAGTCTCGAACTCGCGACCTCAACCTTGGCAAGGTTGCGCTCTACCAACTGAGCTACTCCCGCATTTGCTTCTACCGCTTTCTCTGTTTTGCTTCGCTGTTTGGCGTCGCGCATATTATAAATAAATAAATTATGTATAAGCTGAAGAACTCTGTCAACCCTTTTCGTGCGATCTTTTGCTTCGTGACGGAAATTTACGCGTTCAAAGGATTCCGCCCCGTTCACGGATCTGCGGCCACGCGAGTTTCATGTAGTAGAACATCGACCAGACAGTGAGGAACGCGGCCACGTAGATGAGCCACAAGCCCCATACACGCGTATCGATAACCCAGGCCACGCCATTGATCCTGAGTTGCCCGTAGAACAGCAGCATGGGAATGGCGACCATCTGGCAAACGGTCTTGAACTTGCCGAGCTGATTCACCGCGACACTCTTCGATGCGCCGATCTGCGCCATCCATTCGCGCAGCGCCGAAATGGTAATCTCGCGTCCGACGATGACCAGCGCGATCACCGCGTTCAGCCGCGTCAGTTGCACGAGCACGAGCAGTGCCGCGGTGACCATCAGCTTGTCAGCGACGGGATCGAGAAACGCACCGAATGCGGAGATCTGATTGAGCCTGCGCGCGAGGAAACCGTCGAACCAATCGGTGAACGCGGCGAGCACGAAGATGACCATCGCCAGCAGATTCTTGGTCTCTGGGCTCATCATCATGTCCGGCAGATAGAACACGCCTACGACGAGCGGAATCAGCACGATTCGCAGCCACGTCAGGAAGATCGGTAAGTTGAACGGCATTGGCGTTTCAGCGAATGAAGGACATGTAAGGGAGCCGCCATTGTGCCGCGTCGATCCGGCGCTCACAAGGCGACGCCCTGCGCGGCACGCGCTCGGCGGACTCAAGGCGGCCCGCGGTTTCAATGCAACTGACGATATATCTGCCGCGCGAGCGCAAGCGAGATGCCTTCGACGCTTGCCAGATCCTCGACGCTCGCCGCCTGCACGCCGCGCAATCCGCCGAAGCGCGACAACAGACGCTGACGCCGTTTCGCGCCGACGCCTTCCAGCTCTTCCAGCCGCGACGTCTGCCGCGCCTTCGCGCGTTTCGCGCGCATGCCCGTGATCGCAAAGCGATGCGCCTCGTCTCGAATCTGCGCGACCAGCATCAGCGCGGCGCTTTCCTTGCCGAGTTCGAGCGATGGGCGGCCATCGGTGAAGACGAGCGTTTCCAGACCGACCTTACGCCTCTCGCCTTTCGCCACGCCGACGAGCATCCCGTGATTCAGACCCAGCTCGGAGAACACTTGTCTGGCAATTTCCACCTGTCCCTTGCCGCCATCGATCAGGACGATGTTCGGCAGTGTGCCGCCCGCCGCGACGGGTTCGGCGGCATCGGGCGTGACGTTCGGATCGGCGGCGTCTTCGGAGTGTAACGTCGCGGCTTCCTCGGTGGCGTTGTCGGCGGCCTGCGCGACCATCTTTTCGTAACGGCGCGTAAGGACCTGGCGCATCGCGGCGTAGTCATCGCCGGGTGTGATGCCGGTGATGTTGTAGCGCCGGTACTCGCTCATCTGCATCTTGTGATGGTGATACACCACGCATGATGCCTGCGTCGTCTCGCCCATCGTATGACTGATATCGAAGCACTCGATACGCAACAGCGCGAGATCGTCCATCTTCATGCTAAGCGTGTCCGCGAGCGAGCGCGTGCGGGCTTGCTGCGAACCTTGTTCGGAAAGCAGCCGTACGAACGTGAGTTTTGCGTTCTGTTCGGCCATCGAGAGCCAGATGCGCTTCTGGCCTTGCGGCTGACGCAGCATCGTGACCTTGTGGCCCGCTTGCTCGATCAGCAAGTCCAGCAATTCGCGGTTCGCCGGCGCGTGGCTCACCACGAGCACCGGCGGAATCTTGTTACCGATGTAATGCTGCGCCATGAACGCTTCCAGCACTTCCGCTTCGAGCGATGCCTCGCGCGCCTGCTGAACGCTTTCGGCGTCGGCTTCAGCGACGGCGGCGTCCGCGTCCGCAGCGTCGAGTTCGGCTTCGTCGAGCGCGGCTTCGACGTCATCCGCAACGGGTTGCGGTATCGGTTCCGCTGCGCGTACTTCCGCTTCCTGCACGATCACTTCGATCTCCGCCTGCGGCACGTCCGTCAGCGGTTCGTCGTCGTCGACGACTTCGGGCAGGTTGTCTTCATCGCCGAGACCGAGCGACATCGCGCTTTCCACATGCGTCGGGAAATACGCCTTGTCGCCGAGATAATGGCCGCCGCGCACCATCGCCAGATTCACGCACACCTTGCCGCCGAGTGCGACGACCGCAAGGATATCGACATCGCTTTCGCTGCCGACTTCGATCGCCTGCTGATGCAGCACGGTAGACAGCGAACTCATCTGGTTACGCACCGCTGCCGCCTGCTCGAACTTCAGATCCGCCGCGAAGGCGTGCATCTTCTGTTCGAGTTCCTTCATCACTTCGCCCTGCCGCCCAAGCAGGAAGCGCGACGCGTTCGACACATCGCGTGCGTAATCTTCCTCGCTGATGAGACCGGTGCACGGCGCGGTGCATCGCCCGATCTGATGCAACAGGCAAGGCCGCGTGCGATTGTTGAATACGGAGTCCTCGCAGGTGCGCAACTGGAACACGCGTTGAAGAATCTGGATGCTTTCGCGCACCGCCCACGCGCTCGGAAACGGCCCGAAGTACTGGTTCTTTTTGTCCACCGCGCCACGGTAATACGCCATGCGCGGAAACTTGTGGCCGGTCAGCTTGAGAAACGGATACGACTTGTCGTCGCGGAACAGAATGTTGTAGCGCGGCGCGAGCGCCTTGATCAGATTGTTTTCGAGCAGCAGGGCTTCGGCTTCCGAGCGTGTCACCGTCGTCTCGATCTTGCGGATGCGCGTCACCATCATGGCGATGCGCGGCGAGTGCAGCATCTTCGTGAAGTAGCTCGACACGCGCTTCTTCAGGTTGCGCGCCTTGCCGACGTACAGCACGCTGCCATCGCCATCGTAATAGCGATACACGCCGGGCAGATTCGGCAATTGCCGCAGCGTCTTCTTCGGATCGAAATCGGATTCGGGGGTGGTCGTCATGCAGCGGGGACTGGGTTCGGGCGCGATGAACGCATCGGCCGCGTCGTCGCTTATGCGGTGTCTGTCGGGTAGCCCGACTTTCTTGCGAAAGCCGGGCCCCGAGAACCGTACGTGCAAGTTTTCCCGCATACGGCTCGAGCCTACAGATTTCTTATACAAAACCTCGTCATTGCAACGACGGGGCCGGCTTAGTTACGACAAGTTTATTTACCAACGTGCACCTGCCGGTGGCAGTCCGAGTGAAGCAAAACCCGGTTGGAGAGAGCGTCTGATCCGCCATGCATCCGATATTCCAGATGATGGTCGTGCCAACCCGTTTCGTCCGTCAAGGCACAGCCACAATGCGCGCATAGCCCGCTTTGTGACATATATTAAAAGCGCGGCCCACTGCTTCCGGTAACGCATCGGTTCCCACATGCGCCCTTACCAAAATGTCTCGCCATACTGCTCCCACTTCGGATCAAAAGGATTGAGCTCGCCTTTGATCCTCGTGTGCCGTTTTTTAATAAGCCGTACCGCTAAGCTGGTACAGCTCATTCAGCCCCCAACTACCGTCCTCGCGTTCCGTGCGAACGGCAAACACTCAATTCCGGGCACCGACAGAGTGAAGTACTTCTGCTTCACCCATACAGCGCTCTTCTGCGGATGCCTCCGCTTCGACCACCGCCAGAGCTTCCGAAAAATCAGATGCTCCATCCGGCTGTACGTCTGCTTGGCCGAGACCGGACGATGATACTGCGCCCATCCGCGCAACATCGGATTCAGCAGTTGGATTAGATCCTCTTGCTTTACTGTTTTGTTGCCGCTGATCGTTTCCGCTACCTTGCGATAAAACGCTTGCGCGTTTTTCTTGCTCGGCTTGATGGGCAGCTTTCCCGAGTACGTCCGGAAATTCCACCCAAGGAACTCGAAGCCTTCATCAATGTGGGTGATCCGCGTTTTTGCCTCGGACAGTTGCAAGCCTCGAACAGCTAGGAATGCTTCCACCCAAGGCCTGACTTCGTTCTCCAGAATCTCTTTCGAGTCGCCGGTAATCACGAAGTCATCGGCATATCGCACCACATTGACCTTCAACTTCTTGGCTTTGACGATCCCGAATTTCGCACCGAGGTACGCAATCAGTTCACGCTCCAGCCCGTTCAGCGTCACATTCGCCAGCGTCGGAGAAATGCTGCCTCCCTGCGGCGTACCGGCTTCAGTCACCTGTAGCTGCCCCTTGTAAATCAGG
Source organism: Candidatus Burkholderia pumila (assembly GCA_001045575.1). GTDB lineage: Bacteria > Pseudomonadota > Gammaproteobacteria > Burkholderiales > Burkholderiaceae > Caballeronia > Caballeronia pumila. The sequence continues at coordinate 227 of LELG01000227.1, read as the reverse complement.
CCAGCCTTCAACCACTTCCGGAGAATTTCCCTGTCCATGAGGACATGGTTTTCAAGCCAGTCGTGATTGATGTGGTCAAAGCAGCCTTTGATATCCGCTTCCAGTATCCATCGGGACGAATCCCTCTGGAACGTGCAAGCTCGTACCTGACCCATAGCATCAGCCGTTGAACGATTGATCCGGAACCCATATGAGTTCGGATCGCTCGTCGACTCTACTAAAGCCTC
>LELG01000226.1 GCA_001045575.1 Candidatus Burkholderia pumila | reverse complement strand
GTTCGTCAGGTCGTGGCTTTGGTACACGCTTCCTTCAGACCCCGCCTCACGACGACGCCCTTGCGTGTCGCTAGTCCTTCACCACCATCAGGTTGGACAGGGGACTCCCACCCCCAAGCTGTTGCGCCGCGAGAGCTTAGCTAGTCTTGCGCGCAGCCGTTTTCACAGCAGGCTTCACAGCAGGCGCTTTCTTCGCTGTAACCGTTTTGCTAGCAGTCTTGGCACGCGTGGTCTTCGCGGCGAAGGCGACATCGCTGTCGCCTTCGTCATCTGCGGGCACTTCCGATGCGGAAACCGCCGCACCACGTCTGGCAGCCGTCTTCGCCGCCGACTTTCCTTCCTTCTTCTCGAACTCGAAGCCTATCTTGCCATCCGGCTGCTTCACGAGAAACGCCTTGAAGTTGCGCCCGGTGCGCGACGACTTGAAGTTCGTCAGCAAATCCGTACGACCTTCTCCCAGCAGCTTTTCCATCTGCTCGCGCGTAATTTCCTGCTGCAAAATGACCTTGCCCGAACGGAAATCGCACGTCTTCGGATTCGCCACCGAGTTCTCGCAGACGTAGCTCATGCCGTGCTCGAACACATGCGACTGACACTTCGGACACGCGCTAACCGGCGTCTGCTCGGAGAAATCGGGCGGTTCGCCGTCGTCGCCGCCGGTATCCTGGCCGAAATCGAACTCCAGCTTGAAGTTCTTGATTTCGTCATCGAAGGCGAGCTTGAGGATGGCCGAGAACGGACGGCCCATCTTGCTGCGGAAACCCGACAGCGGCCCGATGGTTTTCTCGCGCAACAACTCCTCGACTTCCTCGATTTCGAACTGACGTCCGCCCGGAATCTTCGAAATGGAGAACTCGCACTTCGTACACGCGAACCGGCGATAGTTTTCCTTTACCTGCGAGCCGCAATGCGGACACGGCGTCTGCAGAGTCGCGTAATCGCCAGGGATCGTGTCGGAATCGTATTCTTTCGCGCGCTTGACGATGGTCTGCGTCATCCGTGCGATTTCCTGCATGAACGCATCGCGCGGAAGGTTGCCGCGCTCCATCTGCGAAAGTTTGTGCTCCCACTGGCCGGTCAGTTCCGGCGCGGTGAGTTCCTCGACGCCGAGACCGCGCAACAGCGTCATCAGCTGGAACGCCTTGGCGGTCGGAATCAGCTCGCGGCCTTCGCGCACCATGTACTTCTCGCCGAGCAGCCCTTCGATGATCGCCGCGCGTGTCGCCGGCGTGCCGAGACCTTTCGCGGCCATCGCGTCGCGCAGTTCTTCGTCTTCGACGAGCTTACCCGCGCCTTCCATCGCAGACAGCAGCGAAGCTTCATTGTAGCGCGCAGGCGGCTTGGTCACAAGACCGTGCGTTTCGACCTTTTCGACATCGACCTTTTCGTCTTTCTGGACCGGCACGAGATTGCCGTCTTCGCCCGCTGCTTCGCGGCCATAGACTTGCAGCCAGCCCGGCTCGACCAGCACCTTGCCTTCCGTTTTGAAGTTATGCCCCGAGACTTCGGTGATGCGCGTCGTCACCAGATATCCCGCCGCCGGGAAGAACACGGACAGGAAGCGCTTGACGACGAGGTCGTATAGCTTCTGCTCCGGCTCCGACAGCACTTTAGGCGCCTGCAGCGTCGGGATGATGGCGAAGTGATCACTGATCTTCGAATTGTCGAAGATGGGCTTGTTCGGCTTCACCCAGCCCTTGTCGAGCACTTGCTTGGCAAACGGCAGGTAGTTGTTGCTTTCCTTGAGCATGGTGAGCGTTTCTTTCACAGTGCCCAGATAGTCCTCGGGCAGCGCGCGCGAATCCGTACGCGGATACGTCAGGACCTTGTGCTTTTCATACAGCGCCTGCGCGAAACCGAGCGTGTTCTTCGCCGAGAAGCCGAAGCGACTGTTAGCTTCGCGCTGCAAGCTGGTCAAGTCGAACAGCAGCGGCGACATTTGCGTGGACGACTTCGACTCTTCCGTCACCGTGCCGGTCTTGCCACGACATGCTGCGACGATGGATTCGGCCGCGGCGAGGCTCCACAAAAGCGAATCGCGCTGTTCGGGGTCATTTTCGACGCGCTTGAACTTCGGATCGAACCAGCGGCCTTCGTAGATACCCTTCGCCGCGATGAACTCCGCGCGCACTTCCCAGTAATCGCGTGGCACAAAAAGGCGGATTTTCTCTTCACGTTCGACGACGATCGACAACGTTGGCGTCTGAACGCGGCCAACGGTCGTCAGAAAGAAACCGCCGCCCTTGTTGTTGAACGCGGTCATCGCACGCGTGCCGTTGATGCCGACGAGCCAGTCTGCTTCCGAGCGGCAGCGCGCGGCGTCCGCCAGCGGCTGCATGTCGGCGTCGCTGCGCAGATTCGCAAAGCCTTCGCGGATGGCGGCGGGCGTCATCGACTGGAGCCAGAGGCGCTGGACCGGCTGCTTGGCCTTCGCGTGCTGCGCGATCAGGCGGAAAATCAGCTCGCCCTCGCGCCCCGCGTCACATGCGTTGATGAGCCGGTCGATGTCCTTGCGCTTAAGTAGCTTGGTCAGGACTTTCAGACGCGACTCGCTCTTGGCGATCGGATTCAGGTCGAAATGCGGCGGAATGACCGGCAGATTTGCGAAATTCCATTTGCCGCGCTTGACGTCGTATTCCTCCGGCGCGGCGATTTCCAGCAAATGGCCGACGGCGGATGAGAGCACGTAGTCGGCGCTCTCGAAATACTCGTCATGCTTGGTGAAGCCGCCCAGTGCACGCGTGATGTCGTTCGCAACGGAAGGCTTCTCAGCGATGATCAGGGCTTTGGACATGACTCATATGGTTGTCAACTTGCAGCGGCCCGGTTTGGGCGCCTTTAACGTCCGCTTTATAGCACAGGCTTTCGACAGCGGGCGTCGAAGCGCGAAATAGCGGATGCCGCCGTGCGGTTCGCCGTGTGCGTTTCATCTGACATCTGACGCAAAAGGAAAAGCGCGCGTTTTCTACGCCGTCGCAAGCGCCGGGCGCAATTTCGGCGCACCGATCATGTTGGGCAGCGCAGTCAGGTCGGTGAGCATGCGCTCGACGATCGACGTCTGCGGCAGCACCGTGCCGAAAAATCGGGTCGTGACCGAATCTTCAATCAGGATGGTCGGGAAGTTTTCGACATCGAGATCGTCGAAACGGTCCGCATGGTTTTCGATATCGATCCACGCGAAGCACATCTCGGTATGCACATCCGCGAGCCGGTCGAAACCGTCGCGATATTCGCGGCAGGTTCCGCACCACTCCGCGCACAGGCAGGCCACGAAAAGCGTGCCGGGCGCGGCCAGGCGCTCGGCAATTGTATCGGCATCGGTGTTGAGATTCAGCGCGGCCATGAAGTTTGTGTAAAGCGTGATTTTTTCGCGAATGTAGCACGCCAAGCCCTAACAGCGCTCCAGCGCCGTGAAACGCCCGCCCGGCAGCGTGGCGACGCGGCCCGCCAGTTCCAGCCGAAGCAGCGCGCCTTGCAGCGACGCGCCATCTATTTAATTCGGTGCGGTGCGCGAGGATTTCAAGCGTCGCAGGCGAATGGCTAAGGGCGTGGAGCACGCGGTCTTCCATCGACTGAGGTCCTGGCGTGCTTTTGGTTCTGCGCCGCACACGTACTTGCGGCCGGGACAAACCGAACTCTTCGAACACATCGTCCGGCGTTTCCACCAGTTTCGCGCCCTGCTTGATGATCCGATGACACCCGCGCGACACCGGCGCGTGAATCGAGCCGGGAATCGCAAACACATCGCGCCCCATCTCGTTGGCGAGACGCGCGGTGATAAGCGACCCGGAGCGCATCGCCGTTTCGAAGATCAGCACGCCACCGCTCAGCCCTGCGATCAGCCGGTTGCGCTGCGGAAAGTTGGCGGCGCGGTCGGGCGTGCCCAATGGCCATTCGGACAGGATCACGCCGGCGCGGGCGATTTCGAGCGCGAGATCGTGATTGATCGCCGGACAGACGAGATCCAATCGTCAGCGAGCGTCAGCACGCGGTTGCTTCCGCCGATGCCCATTCGCACACGTCATTCACACACGTCATTCATATAGTCATCGAACGGAACGCCTTCGATGGGCGCGGGCGACGCGAGCACGGCGTTCGCGGCATCCGCACTGGCGACACGCGTGAGTTCGGCATGGCTTTCCGACAGAACATTGAGCGGGCAGCCAAATTCGGTGAGCAGCAGGCGCAGCGCGAGCTGGCACAGGCCCTGGCATAAGCGAGCCGCAGCCACGCGCGCAGCAAATCGGTTTCCGGGGCCGGCAAGCAGGAGGTCGGTCGTTATGTTAATATTTCAGCTCATATAAAAAAAATGTAAAATGTCGTTTAGCCTCGCAGCGACGCGCTCCGGCCGCTTGCCGGTGGCGTTTAATCGACTGGATTCGCTCGCATATCTTCGGCAAGCCACCACTGTCCCGCAACCTGGCCGAATGGCTAATCCGCACGCGTCGCGGCGCGCGTGAAAGACCCCGAATCATGGCTCTGCTACACATACTCAATTACCCTGACAAGCGGCTGAACAAGGTGGCAAAATCCGTCGCCGTTGTCGATGACCGCATCCGCAAGCTCGTCGTCGATATGGCCGAGACCATGTACGCCGCGCCGGGCGTCGGCCTTGCCGCCACGCAAGTCGATGTGCACAAGCGCGTGATCACCATCGACGTGTCGGATGCGCATGACGACCTGAAGGTCTTCATCAACCCGGAAATCGTGTGGGTGAGCGACGAGAAGAAGGACTGGGAAGAAGGCTGCCTGTCCGTGCCCGGTATCTACGATTTCGTAGAGCGTCCGGATAAGGTCTGCGTGAAGGCGCTGAATGAAAAAGGCGAGACCTTCGAGATTGATTGCGACGGTTTGCTTGCCGTGTGCATTCAGCACGAGATGGATCACCTGAACGGGCACGTGTTCGTCGAATACCTGTCGCCGCTCAAGCAGACGCGCATTCGCGGCAAGATGAAAAAGCTGGAAAAGGCGCTGTGATTCGATGACTCAAAAGCTGCGCGTCGTTTTCGCCGGAACGCCGGAATTTGCCGCCGCCGAGCTCGCGGCCATTCATGCGGCTGGTTTTGAGGTGCCGCTAGTGTTGACGCAGCCGGATCGGCCTGCTGGTCGCGGCATGAAGCTCACCACGAGCCCGGCCAAGTGCTTTGCCGTCGAAAGGGGACTGAAGGTGGCGCAACCGACATCGCTCAGGCGCGCGGGCAAGTATCCGCAGGAAGCGGCGGAGGCTATCGGTCTGTTACGCGCCACGCCGCACGATGTCATCGTCGTGGCCGCTTACGGGTTGATCCTGCCGCAGGAAGTGCTCGACATTCCGCCGAAAGGCGCGATCAACATCCACGCGTCCCTGCTACCGCGCTGGCGCGGTGCTGCGCCGATCCATCGCGCAATCGAAGCGGGCGACGCGGAATCCGGCATCACGCTGATGCAGATGGACGCGGGCCTCGACACCGGCGCGATGATCCGCGAAGGCCGCACATCCATTCATGCCGATGACACCACCGCCACGCTGCACGATCGTCTGGCGCAGATGGGCGCGGACATGATCGTGAAAACGCTGCGTGATCTGGAGCGCGACGGCGCGCTGGCATTCACGCCGCAGTCGGAAGTCGGCACGACTTACGCCGAAAAGATCGCCAAGAACGAAGCCGCGCTGGATTTCAGGCGTCCGGCGGAGAAACTCGCCCGCCAGATTCGCGCATTCGATCCCTTCCCCGGCGCATTCGGCACGCTGCTAGATGGCGTCGCCATCAAGCTCTGGTCCGCGCAGGCAATAGACGGCGCGGGAGAGCCGGGCACGATTGCAGACGTTTCGCCGGAAGGCATCGTCGTCAATTGCGGCGCGGGCGCTTTGAGGCTCACGCAGCTACAAAAAACCGGCGGCAAACGCCTGCCTGTGCGCGATTTCCTGGCAGGCGCGTCCATCGCAAAAGGACAGCGCTTTCATTCAGTAAGCACGCAGCGCTAAAATGAGGCGTGTCAATCTAGTGTCATGAATTATAAATTAGTTTAATTATCAATCTTTGCTGCTTGAGAGGGGGAAGGGAAGAGTTGATTGAAGAGGCGCTCGGATTCGCGCAGCCCCTCCTCGGTGAGCACAACGGACTTCGCG
>LELG01000225.1 GCA_001045575.1 Candidatus Burkholderia pumila | reverse complement strand
CGGAAATGATTGAGTCCATTTGAGTCCATGATCGTCTTGTGATTGTTTGGTGAAGTCATGGTAATGCAGCAGCTCCGAACGGGTCTTGTACTTAGAGAATTCTTAATTTGTCGAGCTTCCTGTCAGTACCAGCATAAGCCGACTTCAGCAACCCGGCATCCCCCACCCACCTCCGCTAGAATGATGTCCCCACCCTCTTAACCGCGCCACGCGCGCCCAGAATCCTTGGACTTCGACACGCCGCCCCGCCTGAGAGTGGAAGCCGGTCAGCAAGGCAAGGTGGTCCGGCTCTCAGGCCAGTGGACTGCGTTCGCGCTCGCCCGAGATCGTGCGAAAAGCGGTGTCACGCGGCGGTTGCGCGCCATCGGACGCGAGGCCATCGGACATTGGAATTTGCTGGCGATCGAGCGGCTCGATCACGTTGGCGGGCAGGCGCTGTGGCGCATCTGGGGACGGCAGATGCCCGCCGTCATCGATATCAACGACATGCAGTGCGAAATCTTCGAGCGCGTCGCGCTGCTCGATCAGGAACGCGAAGAGCCCGACGTCGTCGATCATATCGGGCCCATCACGCGTCTAGGCCAACTGATCTTCGCGTTCTTCGATCATCTCTACGGCGGCCTGTCGATGTTCGGCGCCTTCGTGCTCGACCTGCTTAGTCTCGTGCGCCGCCCGCAGCGCATCCCGTGGACGCAAATCTCCGCGAATATCTTCAGTGCAGGTGCACAGGCGCTTGCGATCACCGCACTCGTCGCGTTTCTGATCGGCATCGTGCTGAGTTATCTGTCCGCGCAGCAATTGCGGATGTTCGGCGCGAATCAATACATCGTGAATATTCTCGGACTGTCGGTGATCCGCGAACTCGGGCCCGTGCTTTCCGCGATTCTCGTTGCTGGCCGTTCAGGTTCCGCGATCACCGCGCAGATCGGCGTGATGCGCGTCACCGAAGAACTCGATGCCATGCAGGTCATGGGCATCCCACACGGACTGCGGCTCGTGCTGCCGCGCGTAATAGCCCTCGGCGTCGCCATGCCGCTGCTTGTGATGTGGACGAACATCATTGCGTTGACAGGCGGTGCGCTCGCGGCCAAGCTCGTGTTGTCGATCGATATGTCGTTCTTCATCCGCTCGCTGCCGGGCGTCGTGCCGATTACGAACCTGTGTATCGGACTAGGCAAAGGCGTCGTGTTCGGCATGCTGATCGCGCTGACCGCGTGTCACTTCGGCTTTCGCATCAAGGCGAATTCGCAGAGTCTCGGCGAAGGCACGACAACCTCGGTCGTCACATCGATCACCGTCGTCATTCTCGCGGACGCCGTGTTCGCCATTCTGTTTCAGAACATGGGCTTATAACGATCATGTCGACCACGCTTGCCACTGCCGTTCGTCATCAGCCGCCGCCGGTCATTGCGGAGCCGGTGATCGAAGTGCGCAATGTCACCAAGCGCTATGGCTGCACGGTCATCCACGAACATCTGAATCTGGATGTGCGGCGCGGCGAGATCGTGGCGCTGCTCGGCGGCTCGGGTTCCGGCAAGACCACGCTCGTGCGGCAGATGCTCGGGCTCGAAGCGCCGACATCGGGCACCATTCGCGTGCTCGGCGAGGAATGGTCGAGCATGAACGAGGAAACCGCCAAGATGCTGCGCACGCGCTCCGGCATGATGTTCCAGCAAGGCGCGCTGTTCTCGTCGCTGACGATGTACGACAATATCGCGCAGCCGTTTCGTGAACTCGGCAAGATTCCCGAGGATCTCATCCGCGAGTTCGTCATGCTCAAGCTCGAAATGGTCGGGCTGTCGTGCAAGCACGCGAGCAAGATGCCATCGGCGCTGTCGGGCGGCATGGTGAAGCGCGTCGGCATTGCGCGGGCCATCGCGCTCGAACCGGAGCTCTTGTTTCTCGATGAACCGACCGCCGGTCTGGACCCGAAGGCATCGGACGAATTCGTGGATCTGATTGCAACGCTGCATCGCGCGCTTGGTCTGACGGTCGTCATGGTCACGCACGATCTCGATACGATGGTCGCGCTGTCCACGCGCGTCGCCGTGCTGGCCGATCATCGCGTGCTGGTCGCGGCGCCTGTGGAAGAGGCGTGCGTGGTGGATCATCCGTTCATCCGCGAATATTTTCTGGGGCGGCGGGGACGGCGCGCGTTGCAGGCGCTGCCGCCCGAGCGCCGCGCGAAGCTGCCCGCCGCCGCGCTGGAGGACGCGCCAATCAGCGTGAACAAGTAGAAGCCAAAAGGATCAACCGATGGAAAACAAATCACACGCGTTCTGGACTGGCCTGTTCACGATCGTCCTCATGCTGGCCATCGCGTTCGCGGTGTTCTTCTTCAATGTGGATCGCACGGTGCGCATGCCGTATGATTTGATCGCACGGACCAACGTGACCGGCCTCTTTACCGATGCCGCCGTGCGTTATCGCGGCCTGGGCGTCGGCAAGGTGGAAGCGATCAAATTCGACAAGTCGCATCCGGGGCAGATCCGCATCCGCATCCTCGTCGATCAGAACGCGCCGATGACGCATTCCACCTACGCCACGCTAGACTTCCAGGGCGTGACGGGCATTGCATTCGTTCAGCTCGATGACACGGGCAAGGATACGCAGGCGCTGACCTCTTCACCGCAACACGTCGCCGAAGTGCCGATGCGCGTCGGTCTATTCGAGCAATTGCAGGAACGCGGCGACGTCATCCTGAAAAAGTTCGAACACCTGTCCGACGATGCCGACAAGTTCTTCTCCGACGACGTGCACAACCAACTGCTCGACACGATGAAGAGTCTGAAAGGCGCGGCGGATGGCATTGCAATGCTGGCGAGTTCGGTGCAGCCGGCAACGTCGCAATTGCCGCAGACGCTGAAGCGGCTCGATACGACGCTGGCATCGACGAATCAGCTCGTGCAGAACTTGAATCGGCCAGACGGGTCGTTCGTCACGAATCTGAACAAGGCGGGCAAAGCGGCGGAAGATGCGAGCGCGACGTTTCAGGACATGAACGAATCGCTGCGCTATATGACGGCGCGCGTGGGCTTCGAGGCGTTGCCGCGTCTTTATTCATTGGGTGATGACGTCGGCGCAGCGGCGCGCTCCGTTGACCGTGCCGCCAATGCTTTCAGCACCAATCCGCGCAGTGTGATTTTCGGCGCGCCGCAGCAGGCGCTAGGACCGGGTGAGCCAGGTTTTACGTGGCCTGCCAAATCAGCGCACTGATTCGAGAGAACGTAGATGTCAATCAACGAACTGAAAACTGCATTCGCATTGATGTGCGCCGTCGCGCTGGCGGGCTGCGCATCGTCGGCTGCGATGCCGAATTCGCGCTACGACCTCGGCGCGTCGCTTGTTTCATCTCAAAGCGCAAACGCTCAGCCGATGCCGCCTGTTAAAGTCCTCGCCGTCAGCGCGCCGCGCAATCTGGAAACGGACGCGTTAGGCTATCGCCTGAGTTATGTCGATGCGCAACGCATCGGCAATTACTCGAACAGCCATTGGACGATGCCGCCCGCGCAACTCCTGACGCAGCGCCTGCGTGAAGCGCTGGCCGCGCGCGGACCGGTTCTGTCGGGCGCCGATCCGGTTCGCGCCGTGCCGCTGCTAGAAGTGGACCTGACGAACTTCGAACAAGTCTTCGATGCGCCCGGGCAAAGCCACGGCCTCGTCTCCGTACGCACGACGCTCACGCGCGATGGCCGCGTCGTCAGCCAGCGCAGCTTCACGGCGAGCACCCCCGCGCCCACCGGCGATGCAGCGGGCGGCGCACACGCGCTGGCGGCGGCATCCGACGATGTGATTGCGCAACTCGCAGCATGGCTTGCCGCGCAACCGCTGACCGCCACGCGATGACGCCGTCATCACGGAGAACGACGGGCGGCTAATGACCATCAAGCAATGGCAGCGCCGTCCCGATGTTCTCGCGGTAGGCGCTCGGCGCGTACGCGGCGCTTGTCGTTTATAGATCGCTGTATCCGTTTGCCGGTTGGCGCACGTTGGGTATCGGTCCGTTCCCATGGCTCGGCGATCCGCTGCCGCAATACATCACGGTGTTCGATGTTGTCACCAATGTGATCGGCTATATGCCGCTGGGCGCGTTGATCGTGCTGGCGCTTTATCCGCGCTGGCGCGGCTCGGTTGCCGTGTGCGCGGCGCTGCTCGGCGCGCCTACTGATCGCCCCGCGACGAGTGCGCTGCTGGATCGCGGTCTGGTGCGGCGCATGCGTTTCGCGTGGTTCGAGCGGAACGCGGCTTACATCCGATCGGGCTGTCGGCGCTGTTTCCCGCGCCGGACCTGTTCGGCAGCGGCGGCCTTCCGCGCGTGCTCTGGGACGGTCTCGATCCCGCGATGTAGGACGCCATCCTTGCCTGGCTGCCCGCCGCGTGGGATGTTGAAAGCTGGCCGGGCCGCTTCGGCGCGTTGCTGCCGGACGATTCGTGGGAAGCGCTGATTACGGCATCGAATCTATTTGCGGCTTTAGTGCTCGCGACGCTGTTGACGCGCGAGCGCGCGTCGCGTTCCGGTTGATGTTTTTGATTATCGCGGCGACGCTTTTCATGAAGGCGGGCGCATCGTTCATGCAGTCGCGCGCGGGTTTGACTTTCGATTGGGCGACGGATGGCGCGCTGGAAGGCATCAGCATTGGCGCGGTGGCTGGCGTGCTGTCCGTGACGCTGCCGCGTGTGTGGCGCGCGGCGTTGGCGGGCGTGGCACCGGTCGTCGCGCTCGTGCTGACGAATTTGTTGCCGGTGAATCCGTACTTCGACATCGTGCTCGCGGACTGGCGGCAAGGGCGCTATCTGCACTTCAACGGTTGCTGCACTGGCTGCGCATCAATAAGGCGGGCTGTCTGGACCGCTGCGAACTCGGGCCGGTCGTCGTCGTGTATCCGGAAGGGACGTGGTACACGTATGTCGATGAAAGCGATATCGATGAAATCGTCAAGTCGAATTTCGCCAATGGTAAAGTCGTCGAGCGTCTTCTGATCGATCAACCGGCATGAACGCACAAACTGAAAAGTTTCATATCGATGGACCTGTGGGCAAGATCGAGTGCGCGCTCGATAGAGCCGAGGGTTCGCCGCGGGGGATTGCGCTCGTTGCGCATCCGCATCCGCTGTTCGGCGGGACGATGGATAACAAGGTTGCGCAGACTCTGGCGCGGACTTTTGTGCAGTTGGGGTATACTATTTATCGGTCGAACTTTCGCGGGGTGGGCGAGACGGCGGGAGAGCATGACAATGGCATTGGCGAGCAGGATGATTTGCTGGCGTTGATCCAGCATATGCGGGCGCAGCCTGGGCGGGCTGATGTGCCTCTTGTGCTTGCGGGTTTTTCGTTTGGTACGTTCGTGTTGTCGCATGTCGCCAAGCGTCTGCTCGATGCGGGTAAGCCCATCGAGCGTATGGCGTTTGTCGGCACCGCCGCAAGCCGCTGGGAAGTGGCTACGGTGCCCGAAAACACGCTCGTCATTCACGGTGAAGTGGATGACACTGTGCCCATTCAGTCGGTCTATGACTGGGCCCGGCCGCAGGAATTGCCCGTTGTCGTGATTCCAGGCGGTGAGCACTTCTTTCACCGCAAGCTGCACATTCTCAAGCGTGTGATTGTCGATGCCTGGCGCTGAGTTTAGTTTTGTCGTGCAAAGCGCTTCTGTTGTCTTGCTTGATATTCAGTAGCCGCCTCCCCGACCTGGGTTTTTTACCCACAAGTTACGGACCTGAATTAAAGATGCGGAACATGTAGGTGATTTCGTGCAAGACGAGGAAGCCTCGCCAGATGACCGTGGCGCCGGGTGGTGGATCATGAAGGCAATTCCAGGTAACCGCCCAGGGTGGCAATCCACAATCCATTGTATCGCCTGGTGCAGCGACGGCACCGTGTCCGGTGGCCGGGTGGTTCGATGTACTCGGCCAGGACTTGCCATTCGACGCGCTGGAGGATCACCTCACAAGGCAGGTCACCGTCCAGCCGTGCCAGCAACGTAGTGTAGAGGATGCGCCAGGCAATGACCGCGAACAGGGAGGTCGCCCGAACAAAGCACTCGAGCATGCCAAACTGGCAGGCCTCGATACGGCAACCACTTTTGAGTACCCGATGCCAAGTCTCAATTGTCC
>LELG01000224.1 GCA_001045575.1 Candidatus Burkholderia pumila | reverse complement strand
CCGCTTGCGCGTCAATGCGTTTGGGCGATGTCGCGTGGGTTGATTTGGCAGCGCTGCGAGCTGCTCAGGATTTGGTTCGAGCCTCGCAGTCGAAGAGTGCAGAAGAAATCCGACAAACTCAGTCTTCTTTTCAAGGAGAGACCGATGAGCAACCGCCGATCGTTGAACTGCGCCAACCAACGCACATTATCCCTCACCGAACCGAACGCGCTGAACTGGGAGCAGTTGCCAGCACCAGTGCGCGAGGAATTGACACGGTTAATGGCAAATCTGCTGGTCGCCGTGGTCAACGGCCGCCGGGAGCCGGTCACGTCCTGGGGGGGAGGCGAACAATGAGTGAGAAGATCATGCCGCAACATCTTGCTCGCAAAGCGATCCTGTACGTGCGCCAATCCGCGTGGCAGGTGGCGAATAATCTGGAGAGCCAGAGGCTGCAGTATGCGATGGAAGCGCATCTGCGCCAGATGGGTTGGCAGAATATTGAGATTATCGATGAAGACTTTGGACGGTCTGCTGCGGGCGGCGTGACGCGTAGCGGATTTGAACGTTATGGTTGCCGAAGTTTGTCTGGGCAAGGTGGGCGCGGTATGTGCTCGGGAAGTGTCGCGGTTCGCGCGCAACAGCACCGACTGGCAACAACTCGTGGAGGTGTGCAGGATTGTCGATACTTTGCTGATCGACCAGGAGATGGTGTACGCACCTCTCGCCAGAGCAACGACCGACTGCTTCTTGGACTCAAAGGAACACTGAACGAGTATGAGATTGACCTGCTTTGCCATCGGGCCAGCGAGGCGCGCGTGCAAAAGGCTAAGCGCGAGAAGTGGTTTCACATTCCCGGTCGGATTCATCAAAGAATGCAGCCAGGTGCTGGAGAAGGATCCAGCACCTGCGCATCCAGGATGCGCTCTCACTCGTGTTCAGCAAGTTCCTGGAATTGGGAAACGTTCGTCAGACTTCGCTATGGTTCATTGAGCACGGGCTTTCGATCTCCTCCAAAACATTGCGGGGAGAAATTCACTGGAGGCGCGCATCATACGCGTGGATTCATCGTGTACTGACCCATCCGATGTACCGGCACGTACGTCTACGGCAGAAAAGCGAATGTGACCTGCTATGAGAGGACGGTGTTTCCCGGCAAAGAAGTCGTCGTAAATCACGGGCCAAGTGAGTATCCCTAATAACCGGCTCACACGAGGGGTTATGTCAGCTGGGAGGACTTGGAGCGGATCTAGGCCATGATCCCGAGCAACGTGCTGGGCAGCGGCTCGGGGTCTTCAGGTGCGGCAAGGAACGGTGCAGCATTACATTACTGACAGGAATATTGCGATGTTGCCGGTGCGGTCGTATGCTGCGAGTGTTCTAGCTTAAAGGAGAAAAAGGTGAATATTTGTACGCTACGCCTTTACCGTACCATCAATGGACACCGGTGAGGTTCGTTGCATCGCCTTCAGCGACGCCTTTGTTGATGCACCTGTTGCCGCGCAGATCCTGCACATCGTGAAACCCGCAAGCATAGCCGCCGTGTCAGCCCATCAACAACAAACTGTGCAGAACCAGGAAGTTGTTGCTGCGCTAAAACGAGATCTGGAGACGGCTCAATATCGGGCACGACGCGCTCAAATGCAGTACGACGCAACTGATCCAGCAAACCGGCTGGTTGCTGACGAACTTGAGCGACGATGGAATCGTGCTTTACAAGAAGTTTAGGCTATCGAACTGAGGATTCGGGAGAAGTCGGAGGTCACGCCTGGTCCAGTAGCCGTTTCAATGCAGGAATTCGAGAGTCTCTCGCAGCCGATCTGGAAGCGGTGTGGAACGATCCCGCTGCCGATTAAGGAATCAAGAAGCGGATCGTGCGAGCACTGATTCAGGAAATCGTCGTCGACGTGGATGCAGATACCAGTGAGGTTGTTCTCATTATCCACTGGAAGGGTGGCGCCCATACGTTACTGCGTTTGCCCCGCCGCCGCAAAGGACAGCATTCGCTTCAGAATAACAGGGAGATTGTCGAAGCTGTGAGGATTCTGGCGAGAATTTGTAACGACAACATGATCGTTGGCGTATTTAAGCGCCAGGGTATGCGGACAGACAGTGCACGGGAATTTCTGGTCGCGGTCGCTGATCATCACGTCCTTCAGACACCACCATGATATCGCGTGCTACAACGCTCAGCGACGCGAAGTCGAGGGATGGATGAATCTCTCTCAGGCCGCAGCTCGCCACGGTATCACCAATCGGACATTGCGGCTCGCTATCGAGCGGGGGTGAGGTCAAGGCCGAGCGCCCGATTGCGTGCGGTCCTTGGATCCTGAACAGACGGGATCTTGAGACCGAAGCGGTTGCTCGCTTTGCGGACAGCGTTCGTTCGGGCAGGAAGTCCCCCTACGGTACGTCGCCTCTACAGGCATCTCTAGGCCAAATAGTGCATCATGAAGCATGCTTCTGGCTAATGGCGAACTAGCTGGATTCATACTACAATTTGGCCGTTGGGGATCAACGGAACGAAAAGTGCACATAAGCGCTGAGCGTTCAGCAGTGTTCGAGACGTCGCGGTACGCAGTGCTTCGTGGGCCGGCAGGGTCTCCATGAGGCCACACTGCCATCGATGTTTCGTTTTCAGTGCTTCGGCGAAAGCGGCGCCATCGGTTGGGAACGAATCACCCCAGACCGATGGCGCCGAATTCGTCAGCGACTTCCAGCAACCATCCCCCTTGCCATCCTCGTAGCTCTCGATCTCGACCACCGTGCCATCACGGGCGCCCCGCTGGCCAGGCGGCGAAAATGTCTGGTCTGCGGCGGCAGGGGTACGCCTTTCGTCAGGCGGTTTCGGCGGTGCCTTCATCAGGATCGCGCAGCGGCCGCAATTCGCCGCGAGCAACGGCTTCGTGCACTGCAAACGAGTAGCGGGCCCAGCATGTTGATGTGATCGAAACCGAGCGGATCGAGTCGCGGCCACGTCCTCATCGCGAACCTCAAAACCTTCTGCGCGTAGTTGCGTTGCGTGAGCACCGCGTCCATGTAGATCGTATTCCAGAGGACGATCACGTTCAGGATCAGTCCGAGGGCGCCCAGCTGGTCTTCCTGGCCTTCGCGATACTGCTGGTGCAGTTCGCCGCGCTTGCCATGAAAAAGTTCGCGCGCAAGCTGATGCCGGCGCTCTCCAGATTCAGCTGGATCAGCGTATCGCGCCGATGCGCTTCATTATCAATAACTCGCCTATAGCGCAACGTATGGATCGTTTTCTCGATGCGGCCGAACTCAGCCACGGCCCTCGCAAGAGGCGTCATCCGGTCACCGGCCTGCAACACCCGCATGATACCCGTTGCGGGCACCAACCCGAGCTTGAGTGAACCGGCAAGGCGCAACAGATCGTCCCAGAACGGTTCGATCCAGTTCAGCATCACGCGCTGCCGTGCAAGCCCGTTCAGCTCGCCATAGTCGGCGTCCGGATCGATGCGCCAGAAGCGCGTGCCGCCGATATCGGCGAGTCGCGGACTGAAACGATACCCGAGCAGGCGGAACAGTCCGAACACCACGTCACTGTAGGCAACTGTATCGGTCATGATGCGGGTCGGCTGCAGCTCGGTTGGTTGCTCAAGCACTACGGCCAGCAGCACGAGGCTGTCGCGCAGGGTACCGGGCACGGTGATCGCATTCAGGCCAGAGGCCTGGTCCGAGATCAGGTTGTACCAGGTGACGCCCCGCTGCTGGTTGAAGAAGTACTTCGGATTGGGCGCGGCATGCACGGAGCGCACCGGCACCACGAACCGCAGGCCGTCGGCCGACGCGACATTGCCGCCGCCCCATATGCGCGCGAGTTCAATCCGGCTTTGCGCGGCGACCAGCATCGTGTTTGCCGCACCCAGCGTGTCATCGCGCACATAATGCTGATCGACCCAGAGAAGCCGAGCGCGTCGCAGGGCCGGTATATCCTGGCGTACGAACGGTTCGGGTCCCGTGTTGCAGGCCTGGGCGAGCAGTACGGCGCACAGACTGGTGGTTAGATCGGAGGCTCGGGATATGCGTTCGGTCACATGCCTGAACGCTTGCGTGAAACCCGTCCGGACGGCGATTTCCAGCACGATCTCAGGTAGGTCGACACGTGGCATGCGCGCCCTCACTTCGTCGCGCAAGGCCTTGAGCGTGGGAGGCTCATCGAGCCGGTCGAGCGGGCTGAGCACCAGCTCGTCCTTGCCAGCGACGGTTTCGATCCTGACAGCAGGATTGTGCGGCAGGCGAGCTTCGGCTGCACGCCAGTGCCTGATCCAGTTCGGCTGCAATTGCTGCAAGCGCTGGCCCGGGGGCGCTGGATACCCCCAGCGAACGGCACACCATCGGTCGGGTGGCCTCCCATTCAGCACCACTGAGCAGTCCGGCGCGTGGATCGGCGTAACGCCAGCTCGGCGCGACACACATCGCGGCGGTGTAACGCTGACTTGAGCCGCTCGAGCACGCAGAACGTGTAGGCAGCGTAGTCCGTCTTGCCATGCTCATCGAGCACGTGGCGCTTCCAGCTTTTATCTGGCTTCGGGCGGATCGCTCACCGGACGCTGGCGAACCAGTCGAGCGCATCGACAAGGGGCTCGCCTGCCGCATTCGCTTCGAACCACATGGCGCGCAACAGTGTCGGCAGGAAGCGCGCCGCTCCGCCGCTTCTTGTGCAGCTCATCATAGAAAACGTCGTCGGGTGGACGAACGAGTGCGCTAACGTCATCCAGTGCCTGCGTGAGCACGTCGCGGCCGATGGCTTCATAAACCCGCTCGCGCAGGTTTGCATCGGACACGTCGGGATCCAGCAACAGCCGGCATGCGTCGGCGAGCGTTGCAGCGGCCTTGTCGAGATCCTTCAGGCTGCGCAACAGCATGCCGAGCAGGTCAAGCGCATCATCCTGGGCGCTGGCTTCCATGCTGTGGACAAAGGCGACCAGCACTGCGAGCTGACGCGCCGGAGGCAGCCGGTTAAGGACCGTCACCTTGACAGTGCCGGCAAAACGCGCGAGCGCAGCCAGGCGGCTGCGCGGGATATGTGCGGCTGCCGGCAGGGTGATGCCGAGTTCACGTATGGTTTCCACACGCTGCAGGGCCCGCACGAGCGCCGGGGCACTGACGCGGACCGGGCCCTTGCGCAATTTGTCCAGCCACAACTGACGGCTGCCTTCGGCGATAGTCAGCAGCGACTCGAGTTTGCTTCGCTGCTCGTCAGTAACGCCGCGTGCAAGCAGGCGCCACAACCGGGCCTCCATTCTCGAGCGCACCTGCGCGACGAAGCGCTCCAGCGTGGTGACACCGGGTAGCACAGGACCTTGTGCGTGAGCATCCATGCCGTCGCGCGCTCGAACAGCGCGCCGGGACGCTCGGTTCCGGTCCAGCAAAGCGCACAGAGCCAGCGCGTCAGCCGAAAGCCGGCCCCCGGATTGGACCATTCGCGATAACCGTACCGCTCACGGATTTCGGCAACGTGCCGGCGACGTTGCCGGGTGTTCTGGTATTCGGCCAGGCCGGTGATGTCGGCGATCTCGAGCTGGGCTGCTACAGTGACGCGTACACGGGGCGGCACGTCGTCAACCGGACGGTTGAGAAATGTGCCGAGATAGCGCACGGTCATCAGTTGCAACGCGAAGCCAAGCCGGTTGTGGTCGCCGCGGCGCATCAGGATGACTTCCCGCATTCCGTCATCGAGATGGAAGAAGCGCGCAAGATCTTCGTCGGAGAGTTCCCGTGGGTAGTGGCCGTATCGTATCAGGTGGACCGCACCGCGCGACAGCGGCTTCTCCCGTCCAATCAGCGGCAGCAACAGTGGACGTGTCTCGCCGCGATAGGGTGATGGCGCCAGGCCGTGTACGCGCCGGTAACGGGCGAGTTCCGCGACCAGCTCATCGGTGGCCGGCACGAGGCGCGTCCGGCTGCCTTTGCCACGCACCTCGATCCACCAGCGCTCGACGCCGGCGGTGTTGCGTCGGCAGAAGACTGCGCCCATTGGCGTACTGGCAATCTCGGCCGCGCGCAAGCCGGCCAGGTACAGTACGGTAAACAGTCACCGGCAGCGGGCAGCATGTAACCGCTCCCGTTCGGTGTGCGCAGGCAGTATTTCGATCGTCGTCTTGACCACACCCACCAACCGTGCG
>LELG01000223.1 GCA_001045575.1 Candidatus Burkholderia pumila | reverse complement strand
GCGCTGACATAACTCACTGAACGGAATCTCTGCTCGCATGGCCCGTTCTACGAAATCGAGGCGAAGTTGCATGGTGTCTTGGGGGTGCACGGCATGGTTGTGTCCGAGGTATCAAAGTGCCTCAAAGACATCGTTGTCGCGCGTCGCGCGCACGATTCGCGCAAACTCTTCCGGCGAACGCCCGATTTCAACCGCCGGATAGAGGCTGGTGTAAATGCCCTCAGGCGTTTCCAGCGCCGCATGTCCCGTCGATATCGCGCCGTGTTTGTCTACCGCTGCAATGTATCGATCGACGATCAGCTGCCGCCGCGCTTCGCCCTTCGCCTATCCTACCGGCGTCCACACATGCACCGTCAGCGCGGTTTCGTGCGGTTCGGGCGGGCTTTCGAAAATGGCATCGGAGAAACGGGACGGCGTACCTGCGCCGTCCACCGCGGGATTGGACGCCATGCGCCGCATGCGCAGTGCGAGCAGGATCATGTCTAGCCGCCGAAGAACAAGCCGAACGCCACGCAGTACGCGACCGTTCCCGCGTAATGGTCCGGATACGGCTGATAAAAGAAAATGGCGATGGTGATGGTGATCTCCAGCACGCCGCCCGCCACCGCAAACTTCCAGCGCCGGTAGCGTCCACTTTTGCCGCGATGATCTGCAACGCGCCATCGACGAGAAAGAGCGTGCCGAAGATCATCGACAACGCGAAGTTGCCGTGCTCGACGCCGATCAGCACGAGCAGCGCCGACAGGCAGAACGTGACGCCCTTTACATTTACATAGTGAAGCGTGCGCTGCCCGCCCATGCCCGTCCACGCGACCGCGAGCGTGGCGAGACCTTCGAGCAGCATCAGCAAGGCGAACGGCGTGATGGGAAAGTACAGCGCGCCGTCGAGCGCGTCCGAGAAAATCACGCAGCCGAGCACGATGCTCAGCACGCCGATGGTCATCACCGACTTCCAGCGCGTGCGCAAATAATCGACGCCGAGCAGGATCATCACGAGCCGTACCATCGCGCTTTCCTCCAATCGAAACACGCGACGGGGTACGCGGCAACAACATATACAGGCGATCGATCCGGCTCGCGGCAGATTTTCCATCGTCCGACGAAACGTTGCAAATCGGACGGCCGGCACAAACTGCTTGCGGGCAGGCAGGTGCGGTAGCATACTGGCTTCAGTCATTTTTACGCGCTCCAGACAGGCGCGCGCACGTCTCCCCGTGACTACCGCTGCCCTCACGAGAACGCCTATCGAAAACCATCGTCATAGCGAACACGACGCGCCCTCGTCCGCCACGGAGCGCGTGCCGGTGCTCTTTCATATCGTCGATTTCAACGATGGCGGGATCAAGTCGTCGCTGATCCAGTGGCTTCGCGGGTTCGATCGCTGCCGCTTCAGCGTCACCTTGTCGGTGATGCATCCGTCACCCGCGTTCGAGCAGCGCTTTCGCGCGCTCGTGCCGCCGGATGTCGGCATCGAAATTTTTGCGGACAAAAAGGCTAGCTCAATTACTTCCAGGCGCGGCGTTACGCGGGCAAGCTGAGCAAGCTCGGGCGCGACGTGTTCAACACGCTCGCCGTGCGGCCCTACGTGAAGCGGCACGTCGCAAAACTGGCGCAAAGTCATGCGCTGATCGTCGACTACGACATGTCGCTGCGCCGTCTCGCCGGCGAGTTCTTCAATACCGCGTGGCTCGGCGTCAATCACTTCAGTTTCGACGCGCGCCTCGCTCACCGTCCGCGCAAGAAGCGCCGGCTCGCGGCGCAGTTCGCGCGTTATGACGGCGTTGCCGCACTCAATCAGCATATGGCCGATGAAGTGCGCCGCATGTTCGGCGGCGCGCTTCAACAGCTGTTCGTGCTACCGAACGCAATCGATATCAGACGGATCCGGGACAACGCCGCCCTGCGATGCGCCGTACATCGTCTCGGGCGCGCGGCTCGACGAGATTCAGAAGGATCATCGGACACTGCTGCGCGCGTATGCGCAACTCGTGCGCTATTCGGGCATCGCCGAGCATCTCGTGATTATCGGCAATGGCGCGTTTCGCGGTGAACTCGAAGGGCTCGCAAAGAAAGGAGCTGGACGTAGCGGCGCGCGTGCATTTCACGGGGGTATCGCAATAACCCGCCTGCGCTGGTCGCGGGCGCGCGGTTGCAAGTGTTCAGTTCGCGCTACGAAGACATACCGATGGTGCTGCTCGAAGCACTCGCACTCGGCAAGCCGGTCATTGCGAGCGATTGCCCGACCGGCCCGCGCGAGATTCTCGGCGATGGCCGCTACGGCATTCTGTTCAAAGTGGGCGCGGTCGACGAACTCGCGTCCGCGCTGCACCGCCTTCTCATCGACGACGCCTTGCACAGTAGGATGTCCGCGCGTGCGCTGGAACGCGCGGACGAATACGGCATCGCGGCGAGCAACGAGCGCTTCGCATGCGGCGCCGCTCAGCTCGTGGCGATGACGGCGCGTTAAGCGCTCGTCTCGCTTCCGCCTTCCAGCAACGCGCTCAACACGCTGACGGTGCGTTCCGTGGCCCCCCGATGCGCCGCCGCGAACGCCGATGCCGCCGCGCTCATCGCCAGGCGGCGCGGCTTGTCGTTGAACAGTTCGCGCAGGCCGCGCGCCAGTTCCTGCGGATCCTGCACACGCAACGCCGCACCTGTATTGATCGCATCTTTCGTGGCTTGTGTGAAGTTGAAGGTGTGCGGCCCGATCAGCACCGGCACACTCGCCGCACACGCTTCGATCAGATTCTGCCCGCCCAGCGGCAACAGACTTCCGCCGATGAACGCCAGATCCGACGCCGCGTAATATGCGCCGAGTTCGCCCATCGAATCCCCGAGCAACACCTGAATGTTCGCTGGCAATCCATCCGGCACACCCGCGCCCGAACCCGCCGCGATCGGCCTGGGCGCCCACACGGAACGCCGCACGTGCGACATGCCGGCGTCGGCGATCAGCGCCGACACTTCATCGAAACGTTGCGGATGGCGCGGCACGAGAATCAGCAGCGCGTTCGGCACATTGAGCGCCGCGAACGCGCGCAGCACGAGCGTTTCTTCGCCTTCGCGTGTGCTCGCCGCGACCCACACCGGACGGTCGCCGATGGCCGCGCGCCACGCCTGCCCGCGCACAATGAGTTCCAGCGGCACACTCATATCGAACTTGAGATTGCCGAGCACGGCGAGATTACGCGCGCCGAGCGCGAGCAGCCGTCCGGCGTCGGGCGGCGTCTGCGCGAGCACGCGCGAGAATCCGCCGAACACCTCGCGCACCGCGCGGCCGAACTTCGCGGCGCGCTTATACGAGCGTTCGGACATGCGCGCATTCGTCAGCACGAGCGGCACGTCGGCGCGTTTGCATTCGTCGATGAACGTCGGCCACACTTCCGTTTCCATCACGATGCCCAGCGATGGCCGCCACGCACGCAGAAAGCGCCGCACGAAGGATGACGAATCGTACGGAAGATAGCTGTGCATCACGCGGTCGCCGAACAGTTCGATGCCGGTCGCGCGTCCGCTCGGCGTCATGTGCGTAAGCAGCAACCGCGCTTCGGGATACGTCTCCAGCAACGCTTCGATCAGCGGCTGCGCGGCGCGCGTCTCGCCGACCGACACGGCATGCACCCAGATGAGCGGCGCGATATCGCCGGGACTGCGCGCCGGTCCGCGCCCGAACCGCTCCGCAATATGTTCTCGATAGCCGCGCTCCTTGTGGGAGCGAATCAGCAGGCGCAGCACGGC
This sequence comes from Candidatus Burkholderia pumila, assembly GCA_001045575.1. Taxonomy (GTDB): domain Bacteria; phylum Pseudomonadota; class Gammaproteobacteria; order Burkholderiales; family Burkholderiaceae; genus Caballeronia; species Caballeronia pumila. The sequence continues at coordinate 2,390 of LELG01000223.1, read as the reverse complement.
GAGTGGCGCGACGATCCACCACGCCGCGCGATAGACGAGCCTCAGCACCGCAGCCGATGCCGGTGGCGCAACCGTGATGATGACGACGTCACGCTGCTCAAACCAATGCCTTGCCTTTGAGGCGTTCGAGAATGCCGAGCGGCGCGTGATCGGGCCGCGCCATCGCCTTGACGGGCAGGAAGTAAGTCTGTTCTATCATAAATTGGCCGGCCATGACGGCATGCGACGTCTGATCGGAAAAGCAGATCCACACTGAACCGGGCGGAAACGGCATGGTTTGCTGTGGCGAGGACTTCTGATAATCCAAATCGGCCTTCATTGCGTCATGCAAATGCAGCATGAGATGGTCGTACTCCGAGCGCTTCGACTTGGTGATGTGCAGCAGATTCATCAGCCATGCGGAACCCGGCGTCTGCGGCTTGAGGTCCGGCAGGAAGCGCTTCGCAATGTCTTCGAACGGCTCGCCCACACGCCAGACGCGCGGCGCATCGTTCGGATTGATGTTGGTGAACACACGCAGAATGCGCTCGCCATACGTGGGACGCGACGGGAAGGCATCGACATGAAGACATGTGTCGTCCTTGCGCCAGGACGTTTCGCGCGACTCGACCTGACGCAGCCGCAAACTCGTGGGCGCGGTGCGCAGCTTGCCGTCGTATTCGGGAAAGAGCGCGTCGATCAGCAAGCGCACATTGTCCTGATAGCGCTTGATGAGCGAGCGCACCGCCGACTGCGTGACTTTGTCGCCAAGCACGCCGCTCAATGCGCCGCCGTTGGGCGCGAGGCTGATGTTCTTGCGCTTCGGGTCGGCGATCTGCGGATCGAGCAGCGCGATTTTGCCGCCTTCGATGGGAAAACGCAGATTCGGGAAATACAGCACTTTGCCGTTTTCGACGCCGGCCAGCAGCGTCTCGCGCGGCACGGACAAGTTCTTGCCCTGCCAGTCGCCCGACGTTACTTCGATGATTTGAGATTCCGTCATGATGCCTTCTTGAGTTTCTCTGGCACGGCGCAATCGTGTCGATGTTCTCGCTTACAGCAGGCCGAAGCCCGCGAGCGCGGCCTTCACGTCGGACAAGGCGGGATGCCGGCTGGCATCGCCAAGATTGATGACGTTCGGTGACCAGTAGCCGCCGGTGCACCATGCGGTCGAGAAATTGTACAACTCGACGGTCGGGCGCTTCAGCGCTGCGGCGATATGTACGAGGCCCGTATCCACGCCGACGGTGGCCGCCGCGCCATCGATCAGGCCGACGACCGCGGGCAACGACAGCTTCGGCGGCACGATGGCCGCCGCGCCGAATTCCTTGGCGAGCTTTTCGCTGGTCGCGCGTTCGGCCTCGCTGCCCCACGGCAGCACGATAGACGCGCCGCGCGTCACCAGCGCCTGACCGAGTTCGATCCACGCGGCATCGGGCCATTGCTTGTCGGCGCGTGAAGTCGCGTGCACGAAGATGACGTAAGGAACCGGAAGGTTCAGGCTGAGTTCGGAGAGCGCGAGTGTTGCGCGGCGCGTGTCGATGCCGAAGTCGATGTCGTCGGTCATCTGCGGTTTTGGCAGATCGAGCGCCACCACCACGAGTTGCCGCGTGCGTTCGACGACGTGCGTGCGCGGTTCGATGGGCACGCGCCGGTCGTAGAAGAAGCGCACCGGCCATTCGAAGCCCGCGCCTTCGGTGCGATTCGCCAGACCTGTGAGCGACCCGCGCGCCCAGCTTGCGACCCATGCGGTTTTGATCAAACCCTGGCAATCGATGACGAGATCGTATTTTTCGGCGACGAGTTCGCGTTTGAACTGGCGGACTTCGCGCCACGTCGCGGCGGACGCGAAGCCTTTGCGCCAGCGCCGCAGCGAAAACGGAATCGCGCGATGCACGCCATCGACCAGCTCGATGAGGCTCGCAAAACTTTCCTCGACGAGCCAGTCGATCTGGGCATCGGGAAAGCGGCGGCGAATGTCGGCGATAACCGGCATGTTGTGCACGACGTCGCCAAGCGACGACACGCGAACGATCAGGATCTTTTGCACGCGGGTTTTAAGGGTGGGGAATTTGAGGCTAATCGGGAATTTTAGCGCGGGTGCGCGGTGCGCCGAGCGCGTTTCATCGACGCAAAATCGGCAGGGGTACGGCCGTAAGGCCGTGCCCCTGCCACATCACCTGGCATACGGGTCCGCACGGGGCGGTTCGGGAAGTTGAGGTTATGAGAGTCGAGGGACGCCCAGTTGATCAAAGTAAGCAAGGTTCAGCACGCTGTTGAGCAACTGCCCACTGTTGCGCCGCCAGCGGCGACTGTTGGCCGCCACCTGTTGGACCTCATGAGACGGCGCGCCCAGCGCACGCAGTTGCCGGTAGATGGCAGCCCCACGGCGCCAGTGTTTAAGCTGGATT
>LELG01000222.1 GCA_001045575.1 Candidatus Burkholderia pumila | reverse complement strand
AAGCGCGAGGTCGCAACGGTGATGGTGACACCAGGTTGCAGCTCGACGGCGACGAACTCCTTTCTCGCACTGGCCGGAATGCGCAGCGCGGCGTCATCGTCTGCGGCGGTGAGAATGCGCTTGAAATCGGGCAATGAATCGACCGAGACGAGTTCGGGAGTTCGGGCCGCCCGGACATCGGGATGTTCAAGTCGCCGGCTCGACGAAGCTCGAGCGCGGCGTACGCAGCCATCCAAAGAATCCTCTGCGCACTTCGGGCGCGGTTTGCGCTTCTTGACCGAATAGGCTCATCGTTATTTCCCGAGTTATTTAGCGAAAGGCACAAAAGAGGGAGACGCGGACGCCAGACCGCCTGGCGGCAACGGCGAACCCAGATCGGTAATGGCTCGAACACTGGCGCTATCCAACACGGTCACCGGCATATCGGTGGGCGAAGGGATCGTCTCGGTCCATTTGCGCTTGCCGTCGACGAGGTTGACAACAAACCCCTCGACCGATGCGACGGTCCAGCCATTGAACAAGTGCGGGCCTTGGCGTGCGGTATAGGTCGTGCCCAGATAGTCGGAAAGCACATACGCGCCAGTCACATCCGAGTACGCACCAACGAAGGAGACGGGAATCACGCGCTTGATGGCGACCGCCGGTTTGCGTTCAGTTTTCACCGGGGACGTCGATGTAAACGCCGATGCTGGTGCCGCACCCAGCGGCGTCGGCTTGGGTGCTCCGCTGGGTGCGGCACCAGCCGCGCTGTCGCTCTTGCGCATCAAGTCCACCAGCTTCCCGCGCCAGCTTGTCGATGTCGTCGAGCGTCAAGTGACTTTCCTGCGCCATCACCGAGCTTGCGACCAGCATCAAGAAGGCACCGATGCAAGCGATCCGCTTCGCCGTCTTAGTTGAGAACATAGTATTTACTCTTCGCAGTGAAGTGCACGCCGGCGCCGTCCGCCTTCAGCTCCACATCGAAGCTGTCCAGCGCCATGTTGTCGGGCAAACGTGCGAGCAGCGCGCTCTGCCACTTGTATCCATCGATCTGCCATGTGCCGCGTTGTACGAGCGGGCCTTGTACTTCGCCCGTTGCCGTTTGTCTGGCGATCAGACGCTCGGCCCATTTGATGTCGACGACGTATCCGGTGACTGTCGAGCGTGTCGGGTTTGATCGAAAGCTTTTGGAGGTCGGTTTGCAGCGCCTCAGGCGCGCGCATCGAATTCCTTGAACGTCCCGCCTTGACGTTTGTAAGTGACGATGCACGGGCCCGCGTTCGCGCACGACGCTTTCTGGAACTGCCAACCCGCGACTTTGGTCTCTTGGGTACCGAAGCGGGCAAGCAGTTGCGGCGCGAAAGGGTTCGCAAGCGGCGCTGGAGCCGCGAGCGCACGAACCACTGCCGACTGATATTCCTGCATGAAGGTCGGCGGGGGGGCGCGGGAGGCGGTGCAGGCGGATCGAGTATCTCGACCAGCTGCTTGCCGCCGAAGAACACCGCCGCCAGAATAACAAGCAGCTCACGAGTGTCGAAGATCTCATCGAGCGCATGAAGATGCATGCCGTATCCAAGCGTCACGAGCGCGAGGCCTGCCTTCGCGCATTGCTCATCAATCTCGTCGCGCCGATTCTGCAGTGCGTTGAGTGCAACCTCTTCGTCGACCGACGCGGCGCCGCGCAGCACCAGCACGAGATGCACGCGTCCATCGTTCTGGATGAGCGCCAGTACAGCAGGTCGCCGGCGTACTCGATCGAGTAGGGCGATACGAGCGACATGGCCACGAGCAAGGCGACAGCGGATCTGGTTGGGGTAAGACGCATAGCGATTACTCTTGGCAGTTGGCTGCGTGTGCGACGACGCGAATAACGTTGTTGGTGTGCTTGTATACGCGTGTGGGCATGCGCATGTGATTGGTGGCTTGCATCACTTGCGTGAGAACCGACTTGAAATTACCCGAGAACGTCGCGTTAAATTCGAGCGGTAGATCGTCATCGATCTTCCAGGCGAGTTGCCAGCCCTGCTGCTGTAGCCAGCGGTCGAGTGCATTGCGCAGATTGATATCCTGCGGCGTGATCGTGAGCGACAGGACACCTCCCGGCACACTCGGAGTACTCGCCGTCGGCACAACGACCGGCGCGACGTCAAGGACCGACTTCGAAGCGGCGACGGCACTGACCGCCGTGGGCGCTCCCGCACCGATCAGCACTTTGGGTGCGGCCGTTGATGAAGCTGGCATCAATGCAATTGGCATTGCGGCAGGCGTGGCCATCGCTGCATGAACCGGTGCCGGCCGAGCACTCGGTGCCGCCAGCATTTGCCAGCCATTGCCCGGCGGGGGGGTGCCAGGCGAGATTGATCGGGATCGGTTGCTGCTGCGAGCGTCGCCACCGTCACTAGAACTAGACAAGCAAAAGACTGGACAAACGAGGAGGCGAAGATGCGAGCTGTGCGGTGGGGCTGAGAGAGAAAAGGGCGTCATGGTGTTCAGTTCGCGCGCTGCAAGCGACGGTAAATGTAGTTGGCGTAGACAAGCTGCTTGCTCGTTGAAACTGCGTTATAGGCGCCGACGGCTTTCCAGGTCGGACCGAACTGCCGGATATTGGCGGCGAGAATCCACGTGCCGACGTACGCGTTCATGCATGCGTCGAACAGGTGCTCACGCGCAATGCCGAAACGCGCGAGTTTCAGCAGCCACGACGAGCTGATCTGCATCAGGCCAATGTCCTCGCTGCTGTCACTGTTCCGATTTGTCGCACTGGCTCGCATACCCGATTCTTGTTGCGCAATCGCGCGCACGACCTGGACACTCACGCGGTGATAACGCGCCACTTCGACCTTGTCCGTCGCATTCGAGATCGTGAAGCGCTCTGCGCGATCAAAGGTGACGACGCTTGACGTGTCATCCCACTTGGGCCGCAGTGACTTACCGTTCGCATCGACAATCTTGAGTTCGCGCTCGGGCTTGGCCGAGAACTTGATTTGAATGTGGCTGTCGTCACCATTGCGAATCGCGAGCGCGCCGAGTTTCGCCGCGAGCACTGAATCAGCGGGAGTGGGCACGGTCACGTCGGTCTTGTTCGTGAGATCGCTAATCGGATCACTGGATGCTTGCGCAGTCCGAGCAGCTGACGGTGTCGGAGTCGTAGCCGGTGCAGATGCAGGTGCCGCCGATGTAACGTAATTGACCGCTACCGACTGCGGCGTGGTGCAGCGCAGACTCACGTGGCGGGTGTTGAAATCGACGTCCGCATAGAGGTCGGAAGCGGCAACGAGACGGTCGAGCAACTGCATCCAGCTCTCACCTTCGCGCGTGGCGAAACTCATGGACGACGTGAGGTCGATGTCTTTCTGGGCTGAGCCAGTCCAACCTTGCGGCACCAGCGCCTTCACCAGTTGCGACAACGGCAACGTCGCATTCAAGGCTCGTGTGCTCTCGAGGCTGCTGCGCTCGCCTATGAGCGAGCGCGAGACGTCCCGAGAAACCCGCGAAGCCCGCCGGCATATCGCCGCGCGCCTTCTCGCCGATGAAACGATTTGCCTTTTCCAGAACGCGGTCGCGCTCGAGCCACCCGATGTGTAGTGAATGACCTCCGGTGTTCCGACGACCACGATGTAAGGACCTTGGTTGTGTCCGCCATCGACCTTGATCGACTGCCCCACGCGTGGTTGAAAGTACGTGTTACTGCCATCGTTGAAGACGAGCGCAGGACGTTCGAGCACGTTGCCCGCGATCTCGTAGTCGAAATCGAGCGGATCGGTACCGGCGACGGCCGCGTTGAGCACGACCGCAGCGAGCATCAAAGTGAGAAGAGAGAGCGTATGCTTCATAGCCCGCGCGTTAGATTTGGGAGAGGTGCTTAACGAAGCGCGCGATATAGTCGCGCCCGGGTGCCGGATTAGCGCTGTGGTAATAGGCGACGGCCTTTATGGCCGAATGCGTCAAGCAATAGTCCCCGTTGAGAATGTCTTCTGCCACACGGATGTTGGTGGCTGGTGAGAGTGCGTCCCACGGGCTGACGAAGCGATTAGCGTGATAGGGCCCAATTGATTTGCATCAGACCGACATCGAAGTCCGAGCGACCGTGGCCGATCAGATTCAGATAGCGAATAGCACGATAGGCGGCGTCGCTGCGCGTTTGGAAGAAGAAGCCGCGGCCGGCGACATTGAGCGTCCACGGCCACGCGCGCCCTTTATAAGCGGATTCGTTCAGAGCAATGCCCGCGAGAATCCTGGGATCGACCGACGTGTGCATGGCGTCGAACGGCGCTTGCGCGGACGCGCAGGCCCAACCCCCGCGCCGCTCGGTCATGCTCGTCTGTGCGTCGTCGGTCAACACCGCAGGACGAAGCCACCCTGCACACACAAACCAAGTCACGAAGTCAACCGGTGACCCACTGAGCACGATCGCATATGAACTTTCACCGGTTGATTGAACTCTCTGTCCCGCTACACGACTCGCCCACGACAGGAAGAGCTTTAGTCCACAGTCATATACTGGTTCGCCGGGCAACTCGACGATAGTGCGTTTTTCTGCCCTCTTCGACCACGACACGTGTCGGGCTGAGGATCTAGGCAATGGTTGCAGCATGAGCGCAGCTACTGGTCGCAGCAACGCACATCGCGATGAGCGTCTTATTCATGGTAGGGTTCCATCACGATGTCCTGCGTCACCTGAACCAGGAATTTCTTGGCGCCATCCACGGTGATGGTCGGTGCGATGTTTTGATTGCGCTGCAAAACGGTTTGCGCCGTGGTCGCGGCGACCTGCCCTGCGTGCTCCCATACGTCGCCACTCCAAAAGGACTAGCTGTCGTCGCTGTCTGCGCGCCGTTGTCGAACGTCTTCAGCAGAACCGCTGTGATGAAGCCGGCCCCAAAGATCTTGAGGAAGTGATTGTTCACGTCACCCGAGAATCCCGCGTAACCGTTTTCGTCAGCGCCTTGCATGCCATTGAGCGGTACGCTCTTCGTCAGCGCTGTAGAGGCCATTGATGAACGACCCTTTGGGGATCCATGAGGCAATCCCCACGCACGCTGTCCCAGATCGCTTGAAGATCGACGACGTGTAGATCGCGTCCTGCGCGGCTTGACGGGACAGTTCACACGTGTCACCACCCTTGCCTACCTCATCCTGGAAATCTGCGCCGGTAAGCATTGGCTTAACCGCAGGGCTTCTGCGCGTCGTCCCCCGCGGCCGCCGCGCAGAAGCCGCTGAAGCACGAGGAAGTCGCCGCGGCGGATGAAGTTTGCGACAACCCGGTCACCATGATCAAGGGTGAACGGCACGCACGGGCCACTCTTGCGCTTTGGCAGGCATGCGCATCCAGACTGCTCGACCGTCATCGAACACTGTCTCCGGCGTAAATTCCGCGCGACCACCTACGCTGTAATCCCAGTTCAGCTTGTCAGGCGCGATACTGATGCTGCCCGAATCGGTGCCGCTTCGGCTGTCATTGCCTGTTACACCACTCCCTGCTGCGCTGTTGCCTGTCGCGTCGCTGCGCGCACTGACGCGAGCCATCGGCGCGTGCGGATACTGAAAGCGCACGAATTGGTAGAACATGCCCCCTGCTGATGATGCGATCAACGTGAAGTCGTATTCGCGTCGGTTCGTTGTCAGGTGCAGCGTATTGACGAGATCCGCCTTGTGCGGCTTGATGAACACATGGTTCATCTTGTCTTCGTCAATTTCCCAATGGATGCTGTCGCCCATTGCGGAATCCGCGATCAACATCTCGCCCTTTTCCAGCTCGATTGTTGTGATCTTCAAAGGGGCGGTGAGCACACGATAAATCTGGTCTCGGCTGTACGGAAACACGCCAATACGCGCGTCGCCCGGCATCGTCATCGGATCCGCTCCGCCGTTGAACGGATTGATCGGACTCGTCGGGTCGCCCGCGACAACTGCGGCGTTGAATGCGCTCGAATCGTTCGAAATCTTCTTTGCCTTAGCAGCCGGTGCTGCAAGCGCCGCCCACGCAGTGAGCACACACGTGCCGATGATCGGCCATTTGTTGAGTTGGATAGCGGCCATACCATACTTATGCGGTCCGCTCGAGGCGGAAAAACGGGATGTAGATGCCGAAGGGGTTCGCCGTCAGGGCCTGGTCGGCGCTAGGGACTACGATCTGATAGCGCAGCGTCACAG
>LELG01000221.1 GCA_001045575.1 Candidatus Burkholderia pumila | reverse complement strand
CGCGCCCGGCCAGTACATCGCTCCTCGGCCTGTCAACCGATACACCTGCTTTGCACTTCGTCCCATGCAACACCTCCTCGATCAAAGGTGTTGCGACGACCGGTTGAATCCGCCCTGCCATCCATTGCCTGAGTGATGAAACGTCAACAGCATGACGCTTCGCAACGGCCCTCAGGCTGAGATGGCCTGAGCAGTAATCCTTGGCGGCGGCGAGCTTTGTCTGCTCTTTGTATTTTCCCATAACCCCCCCCTCACGGTTGAGTCCAACCTTTGGGGTTCGGTTCAGGATCGTTGGACACCCATATGGGGTATCGAGACGATGCGGCCGAATGTCGTGCTTGCGCCAGATACGTTGCACCGTCATGAAGGGCACGCCTAACTGCGCGGCCAACAACTTGCGGCTGCTCCAGTGCGTCCAGCCGTCGGCCGGTTTGCGCCGCAGTGTGTAGACGAACACTCGCGCCTCAAGACGCGCAAAATTCGGCGTGGCGCACGACCCGGATGCCTGCCGTACAGGTCCGCCAGACGCTCACCGGCAAAACGGGTTTGCCATGTGGTGATGAAACGCGAATCGCATCGCAATTCGTTCATTATCGCGCGTAAGGCCCCTTCGTCGAGCAGCAGGATCAACCGCGCTCGGCTTCAGTCAGATTCATTTTGCCCATGCACCTTTTTATACCGGTGTAATTTCACTGGTTCAATGGACTAGTTACAGCGTCGAGCGACTGTCCACCATCGTTCAATGCTGCGCTTACAAGCGATGAGACATTCTTGGACGTAATGGTAGAGGATGGGAGCTGATCAGATTCTTCACGGTCGTCGCGCTCCTTTGCATCGCGTGAGCATGCATAACGGAGACCAAAGGCAATGGTGAACCTACGATGCATGACGACGGGGCCGTCGTCACCAGATCCGCTATGCGATCGGCTTCACGCTCGTAAGCATCACGATCAGGCCTCGTGACATAAGTGTCGGGCCCCTAGCTGGCAGGGCGCATTGCTTCCACCGGGTCAAGGCTTGCGCTCATCTTTTCTCGCCATGTCCATGTTCCTCTGGCCGATGAATGAGCGACAGCCAGCCGCAGGCGTCGTGGGCTTGCGAGTCCTCGATGCATGCATATGCAACCTCTTTTACCTGGTTCTCGTTGACTTACATGCTCTATTTACCTGTCACGGGAACCGGCAAGTCAAGCGGTTCTCATCAATTAGAGGAATCGCAGTGCATGCCATTTTTGGAGAACAGCGGCGCGTCAAAGGCATGACACGACTTCACGCGAGTTGCGGGTGAAATTCACCGGGTCTCCGATTTATCCTGCCTAAAGCTTCACGCTGCCTGCTGCTGATACTGAATCCGATGCAAATGCGCATACAACCCGCCCTTGCGCAGCAGTTCCGCATGACTCCCTTGCTCCGCAATCTTCCCGCTTTCCATCACCAGAATCCGGTCCGCGCGCTCGATCGTCGACAAGCGGTGCGCAATAACCAGCGTAGTACGCCCCTTCATCAGCGTTTCCAGCGCCGCCTGGACGTGCCGCTCCGACTCCGAATCCAGCGCGGACGTCGCTTCATCGAGAATCAGAATCGGCGCGTTCTTGTAGATCGCGCGCGCGATGGCCAGACGCTGGCGCTGCCCGCCCGATAAGCGCATGCCATTGCCGCCAATCAAGGTATCGATGCCATTCGGCAAGCTCGCCACGACATCCGCGAGATTCGCCGCCGTCAGCGCCGACAGCACACGCTCGCGGTCGGGCGTCTGGCCGTAGGCCACGTTCGCGGCGATCGAGTCGTTGAAGAGCACGACGTCCTGGCTCACCATCGCCATCTGACCGCGCAGGTCGTGGAGGTTGTAGTCGGTGATGGGCACGCCATCGACCATCACGTGGCCGCCGTGCGGATCGAAGAAGCGCGGCGGCAGATTCACGAGCGTGGTCTTGCCGCTGCCCGACGGCCCCGCCAGCGCGACCATCTCGCCCGGCGCGACCTTGAACGACACATGGTCCAGCGTCATGCGATCCACCGAGCCATAGCTGAACGTGACATCGCAGAACTCGACTTCGCCGTGCGCGCGTTCCAGATGCTTGCCGCCGCCTGCCGGCTCGGCCGGTTCATCGATCAGGCCGAAGATGAGTTCCGCCGCGGCCATGCCGCGCTGCATCGGCTGATTGATGTCGATCAGATGCTTCAGCGGTGAGATGACCAACAGCATGGACGTGACGAAGGCGACGAAACCGCCGACCGTCGTCTGATCGTTCGCCGACTGCACCACCGCGATGGTCAGCACGATCGCCAGCGCGATCGACGCGAGAAACTGCGTCAGCGGCTGTGCGAGGCCGCCCGACACCTGCATGCGCATGGAGTAGCCGCGCAGGCGATGGCTCATTTGCGTGAAACGGCTCATCTCATACGGCTCGCCGTTATGAACCTTGACGACCTTGTAGCCGCCGACGGTTTCCTCGACGACATACGACAGTTCGTTCGTCAGCGCCTGATGTTCGCGATTGAGCCGCCGCAGCCGCCGGTTGATCTTGCTGACCAGCCAGCCGATGGCCGGAAGAATGACGGCGGCGATCAGCGTAAGACGCCAGTTGAGGATGAACAGATAGCCGAGCAGAAAGACAACCGTGAGCGAATCACGCACGAGGGTGACCACCACGCTCGACAGCACGCTTAGGATCTGATTGACCTCGAAGACGATCGCGTTGATGATTGTGCTCGCCGTCTCGCGCTGGAAGAAGCTGGCGCTGGTGTGGATCATGCGCTGGAACATTTCCAGCCGCAGTTGCAGCAGGATCTTGTTCGATACATACGAGAGGAAATAGCCCGATGCATACTGCGTCGCGCCGCGCCCCAGCGTAAGTCCGATCATGGCGAGCGGCACGAGCCAGCGCGCGTGATCGCTGCCCTTGGTGCCGAAGCCGTGGTCGAGCAGCGGCTTCAGGAGCATCGGAATACCGGCTTCGGTCGCGGCGACAATGCCCATCGTCACGATACCGAGCACCACCATGCCCAGCAACGGCTGGATGTACGGCCAGAGCCGTCTCATGACGGCGACGGGCGACGTGTTCTCGCCCGCGCCGATGGTTTTGCGGAGTGTCTGCTGCTCGCTCAAATTGTCCCTCGGTATTCGGTTTGCTGAGGCTTCGCCGCGTACATCGCTGCATCGGCGCAGGCGAATTCCGTGCGAAAGACACAGGAATCCACCATTTTAATCTTCTGGTTGACGCCCTTAGAGTTGCTCGCGGCAGGCGTTTTTTCGGGTGCCGGTGCGACGCGCGGCGGCAGATGGCCAGCGATGCGCTCGCCGCGTCCCAGCATCAGGCCCGCGAAGCACCAGAAAGCGAGTGCGGTGGTCTGCCACATGAAATCATCGGTGGAATTCTTGGCGATCATGCCGCCGATCAGCGCAATGCCGCCCGCCGCGATCGACGGCACTTCCCGGCGCAACCCCCAGAAACGCGCTGCGAGCGCGATCAGCAGCGCGATCTCCAGCACCAGACCGACGATGCCGGTCTCCAGCCATGTATTCAGGAAAATGTTGTGCGCGTGTGTCAGAGCCAGCGGCTCGACGGCGAGCAGGCTCGGCGGAATCTCCTTGCCATAGACCTCGCCCGACAGCGGTTTGCCGAAGCCGATGCCGATCCACTTGTGCGGCGCGCCGGATTTTCCGTAGAAAGCCCACAGGCGCGGACGCGTGTCGGCGGCGAGCGTGTCGGCGATGCCGGGCAGGAAGGACGGCACCGGAATGCGGTCGCCCTCGATGGTCACGCCATGCGCGGGCAGTGGCGCGGGAACACGCTCGAAGCGCATGCGCGAGCTGATTTCGAGCGCGCCGACCGTCGCGACCGCGCACATGATCAGCACGCCGCCCGCGATCAGCATATGCCGCCGGTACAGCGGATATATTGCGATCACGATGGTCACGAACGCCGCGATCCCGAAGAACCGGTTGAGCGTCGCAATGCCGATGAACAGCGCGAGCAGCATGCCCGTCACGCCGATCACGCGCCACTTGCGCACGAACATCAGCACGGCAAACAGCGCCATGGCGAAGATCGCAATAGTGCTCGTGTGCCCGACCCGGTTGTAGTAATGCAGCATGAAGGTATCGGCGGTCGGCGGCTGCAAATGTCCCCAGTTGACGAGGCTGACGAACGCGAGCAGCACGCAGCCGATCCAGTGCGCAAGCACGAAGCGTTCGGGTTGAGCCGCTCGCGCGCCGAGCAGCCAGAAGCCGAAGAACGCAAAAATGGGATACAGGACTTCGTCGAGCCATGCATGCATGCTTTCGTGCGGACTGGCCGACCACGTCACCGACGCGAGCGCCCAGCCTGCCCATAGGGCGGCGGGCAGCGCGATCGGCCATCGGAACGGCAAGGGCGTGCTGCGCGTCAGCGCGACTGCAATCGTCCCCACGCCGATAAACCCGAGCGCGATGTTCTCTAGTGCCGTCATGTGCGCGAACGTCACGACGAAGAAGATGACCGGTGCGCCGATCCACAGGAACACATCAGGCTGAAGTTTCGTTTTTGTCGTCATAGACTTTGTGTCAGCAATGCTTCGAGCGCACCACTCACGGAATCCAGCGAAATCAGGCCCATGCAATCGGCGTGGTCACCCCGCCACGCGACGCACGTCGTTTCGTTGCGGTCGCAGCGGCGCGCCCAGCCGACATGCCGCCGAAAGATCACGGGCTCGTCGCGGCACGGCATGTCCGCTATGGTAATCGGCGTGAAGCGTGCATCGCGCCAGAATGCGCCTACGCCGTGAATTTTCGCATTGCCGGGCCCAAAAAGCGTAAGCGTCGGCACATCGGCCATGCGCCCCAGATGCGCGACGCCCGTGTCTGGACAGACCAGCGCACGCGCATTGGCGAACAGATACCATAACTCGCCGAGTCCGAGACGTCCCGCAAAGCTGGTGTAACAATTTTCCGGATCGATTTCGCGCACGAGCGTGGCTTCGCTCGGCCCGCCGCTCCAGACCGGCGTCAAGCCGAGTTGTTCGATGCGTTCGGCCAGCGCCAGCCAGCGCGCCTGCGGCCATTTCTTGACCGCCGTGCTCGCGCCCGGATGCAGCACGACATACGGATGCGTGAGCAGATCCGCGTCGGCATTGCTCAAAGGTTTGCGTTCGGGTGCGGACCAGTCGTCCGGCCGATAGTGCTGCGGCGGCGGTCCGTCGATCAGCGTCGCGGTGATGTCGGCCCACGCGGCGGGCTCGGACGGATACACATGCGCTTCATCGACCGGCCAGTTTTTCCAGTCGGGCACATCGCCGCCGTGACCGATGATCCACCGGCAGCCCGACGAGATTGCCAGCCACGCGAAGCGGTTGTCGCCCGCAACGATGCCCAGATCGTACGGACCCGATTTCAGCAGCCCTTTCACGCTGGCAAGATCGCGCGGATCGAACGGCAGCGCTTCGGCGCCGTAAGGCCGGCCCGCGTATAACGGCACGATCGGCTTCGAACAGGTCAGCGCAACGCGTGCATGCGGAAAACGCTCGCGCAGCTTCGCAATGAGCGGCGTGAGCAACAGCGTGTCACCGAGTAGCAGATGATGCGCGATGAGAATGCTCGACACCTCGGTCGGCCTGTGTCGCAGCGACTTGAGGGCAAGCTTCGGGATAGCACGGGCAATTACGCGTAAGCGCCCGGAAAGTCGGCTCATAGATTCGAAACAGGTTGGCTCGCGCCCGCCGTGCATGTGAACATCGGCAAGCCAGGCCACGCGCTCCGTCCGGCACCCGCCGACTCGTGAATAGGGCGGATTCAACCGGTCGTCGCAACACCGGATTGTTGAACAGATTTAGATATTCGTTCAAGGCCTTGTCTTCCAATCAAGCGTTTTCCGGGGCCTGGAATTCAGTGCATGGGCAACGGCCTGGATCTCTTGAGCGCTCCACCGGAACAAGTCTGTCCCTTTTGGACAGTATTGTCGTAGAAGGCTATTGGTGTTTTTCATTCGTACCACGCTGCCATGGACTGTGCGGGTCGGCGAAGAATACCTTCGCGCCGGACTCAACAGTGAAGCGGGCATGATCGGATAGCTCCTTGCCACGAATCCCGGGTCAATGATCGCCACAACTCAGCAGGCAAGTCAGTCACGGTCTTCTTGAGTGCGTTGGCCATCGTGACAGCCCCGTAGCCGGCCAGCGCGGGGCCG
>LELG01000220.1 GCA_001045575.1 Candidatus Burkholderia pumila | reverse complement strand
TTCGCAACGGCCCTCATCAGGCTGAGATGGCCTGAGCAGTAATCCTTGGCGGCGGCGAGCTTTGTCTACTCTTTGTATTTTCCCATAAACCCCTCACGGTTGAGTCCAACCTTTGGGGTTCGGTTCACATTGCGTGCAGGACACCGAAGGCGCGATGCTGCATCGGGACTTTCATGTGCCGCATGCGCGGCACATGATCCGCAAGGGGCATCCTGAATATGTGGGCAGTTATTCGGCGTTTCTCGAAGCCGACCGCAGCACGCCGACGGGACTCGCAGGCTATCTGCGCGATGTCGGCGCCAAACGCGTGTGGGTCGCCAGCTTTGCCACCGACTCTTGCGTCGCGTGGACCGCGCTGGATGGGCGCGCGGCGGGCTTCGGCGTCGTCGTGATCGAGGAGGCGTGCCGCGCTATCGACCTGAACGGGTCGCTGGAGAAAGCGTGGCAGAACATGCGCAAAGCCGGCGTGCAGTCCGATGACGTGCTCAAGACCGCAATGGTGTGAGCATTCCAGCCGAAGCAATATTTGCTACGCTTCGAGCTGCACCCGTCAGGAAGGAGCTACCGTGCTACGTCACATCGTCATGTGGAAACTGAAGGAACACGCCGAGGGCGCGAGCCGCGCGGAGAACGCGCAAAAGCTCAAGGCGAAGCTGGAGACGTGCCGCAGCATCGTCAAGGGGCAGGGACATTTCGAAGTCGGCACGGCGCAGCCGGGCTTCGATTGCACGTACGATGTCGTGCTCGTCTCCGATTTCGACGATCCCACCGCGCTCAAGGCGTACCAGGATCATCCGAAGCATCTGGCGATGAAGGAGTTCATCGCGACGGTGCGCGAAGACCGCCAGTGCTTCAATTACGAAGTATGATGAAGATGTCGAATTCCCCGAAAACCCCGGATTCCCCGAATATCGCGCTGGAAAGCCCGTTCATCGAAATGCTCGGCGTGCAGGTCGTGAAGTCCTCCGATGGCGAAAGCGAAGTGTGCATGCCTTTGCAGCACGAGCACATGAATACGTGGGGCACCGCGCATGACGGCGTCACCATGACCCTGCTCGACGCTGCGCTCGCCATTGCCGCGCGCGATGGCATCGGCGTCGTCACGATCGAGATGAAAGTGAACTTCATGCAGCCGGGCCGCGGCGAACTGCGCGGATATGGCCGCGTATTGCATCGCTCGACGACGATGGCGTATTGCGAAGGCGAGATCCGGGACAGCGAAGGGCATTTCGTTGCGAAGGCGCTTGGCACGTTCAAGTACATGAAGCGGCTCGTGGTCGGACGCGATATCCTCCGGCAAAAGTTGCGTTCGGATCCATGAGCCAAACCGGGACCGAGCGACACCTGACGCCTGCTGCTTCTTTCACAGGAGAGCCCTGAGATGGCAGACGCACAGATGAACCGTCAGATTCTGCTCGTTTCGCGTCCGCAAGGCGAAGCGCCGACGGCGAACTTCAAGCTGGTCGAAACCCCGTTCGCGCCTTTGAACGATGGCGAAGTGCGCGTGCGCAATCACACCTGTCGCTCGATCCGTACATGCGCGGCTGCATGAGCGACGCCAAATCCTATGCTGATCCGCTGCCGCTGAACGAAGTGATGATCGGCGAAACGGTGGGCGAATTGGTGGAGTCGCGCAATGCATCGTTCAAGGTCGGCGACAAGGTGTTCGGCGTACAAGGTGTTTGGCGTGCTCGACTAGCAAGAATACGACACATCGGACGGCAAGATGCTGCGCGTGGTGAGGCCTCACGCGTGCCGCTGTCCGCTATCTCGGCTCGGTCGGCATGCCGGGTGTGACGGCGTGGCTCGGGCTGAACCGTATCATCGAGCCGAAGGCAGGCGAAACCATCGCGGTGAGCGCGGCGAGCGGCGCCGTGGGCAGCGTCGTCGGACAACTGGCGAAGGCGGCGGGGTGCCGCGTCGTCGACATCGCGGGCGGCGAAGAGAAATGCCGCTATGTCGTCGATACGTTCGGCTTCAATGCGTGCGTTGACTACAAAGCCGGCAAGCTGTACGAAGACCTGAAGGCCGCGACGCCCGATGGCATCGACGGATACTTCGAGAATGTCGGCGGCGAAGTGCTCGATGCCGTGCTCGGGCGCATGAACGCGCATGGGCGCATCGCACTGTGCGGGATGATTTCGAGCTACGACGGCCAGCCGGTGCCGATCAAGGCATCGACTGTTTTGTTGCGGCAGCGGCTGAAGGTGCAGGGCTTCATCGTCACCGAACAGATGGAGGTGTGGCCGCAGGCCCTGAAGAGGAACTCGGCGAGCGGCTCGCCACGGGGAAATTGCAGTTCCGCGAGAGCATCGCGCAGGGATTGGAGAACGCGCCGGACGCGTTTCTCGGCCTGTTGCACGGGAAGAACTTCGGCAAGCAGGCTCGTGAAGCTTATTTAGAAGAAAGGCGTGAAGCGTGGATAGTTTTGAAGGAAAGGTCGCGATCATCACGGGCGCGAGTTCGCTTTGAAGGGCGCATCGCTCGGCATTAAACTTATCATTCTTGCCGATGTCGATGAACACGCGCTCGTCGCGACTGTCGATTTACTGCGTTCGCAGGATGCCGAAGCGATCGGTGTACGCACCTACGTCGCGAATCCCGTCCAAGTCGACGCACTCGCTCAAGCCACGCTCGACGCCTGCGGCGGCGTGCATCTGCTCTTCAACACCGCGGGCGTCGGTGCAGGCGGCTTCGTGTGGGAGAACAGCGCGAACGACTACTGGCAATGGGTATTCGGCGTCAATGTGATAGGCGTCGCCAACGAGCTGCGTTTGTTAGTACCGGTCATACTGAAGCAGGGCTAGCCGGGACATATCGTCAACACGGCATCGGTCGCGGGTCTGCTCGCCGCGCCCGCGATGGACGTCTACAACTCATCGAAACACGCGGTCGTTGCCATCACAGAAACGCTGTATCACGACTTGCGGCTGGCGGGCGCGGCAATCGGCGTATCGCTGCTGTATCCGGCGTTCGTGCTGATAGGCATTGCGGATGCCAAGCGTTCGCGTCCCGCATCGCTCGTGAATGATGCGCCGTACACGGCATCGCAGAAACTCGCGGCGTTGATATTCGATGCCGTGCGCGAAGGGCGCTCTTCTACGTCATCACGCATCTGAACATTATGCCGTCCGTGCAGCTTCGGCTCGACGATATCGCGCAACTCCGCCAGCCCAGCGATCCGATGTCGCTTAAACGCGCTTAAACGATGCCGCTGAATCCCAAGATCGCGCAGATTCTGGATATGGTGGAACGCGCGAACCGCAGCCGTATCACGAACTCACGCCGCAGCAGGCGCGCGCGGCGTATGCGATGAACGCGCCGATCCTCGACATCGCGCCCATGCCGATGTTCAGCGTCGAAGACATGCGCATTCCCATGCGCGATGGCGACGAAATCAACGTGCGCGTTACCAGCTCGACGAACCGGGCTGGGCCAAGCCGCGCGGCGCGTTTTTTCATGGCGGCGGCTTCATGGTCGGCAGCATGCAGATCCACGACGCGCTGTGCCGCAAGTTCGCGCACAATGTGCGGTGTGCGGTGATATCGGTCGATTACCGCCTCGCGCCCGAGCACAAGTTCCCCGTCGCCGTGAACGATGCCTTCGACGCGCTCCTGTGGCTGAAGCACGAAGCGCCGATGCTGGGCATCAATCCGGCGCAGATCGCGGTGGGCGGCGACAGTGCAGGCAGGACGCTCGCAACCGTGTGCGCGGTGCTCGCGCGCGATGCGGGCATCGGACTGAAGCTGCAAGTGCTGATCTATCCGGGAACGAGTGCGTGGCAGAAAAGCGCATCGCACAAGGAACTGGCGGAAGGCTATCTGCTGTCGGGCGAAACGATCCAGTGGCTCTTCGAACAATATCTCCGCGATGACCGCGACGACTGGCGCTTCGCTCCGCTCGATGCCGCAGGCGGTACGCCCGATTATCGCGGCGGCGGACCATGATCCTCTATTCGACGAGGATGTGGCGTATGCTGAGACGCTTCAGGCCGCAGGCGTGACGGCCACGCTCGTGCGGTACGAAGGCATGATCCACGAGTTCTTCAAAATGAGCGGGTTCGTGCCGGATGTGGCGAAGGCACTGGGCGACGCATTGGGCGCGTAAAGCTCACGCTACCTCAAACCCGAACGCCCGCTCGAAACTCCCCGGCCGCACTACGCGGTGCGAACTGTCGTCGCTGCGTTCCTTGAGTTCCACCGACACCTTCGCCATACCCGGCGTCACGCGCAGCGCGGTCGTGCTGCGCGTGACGTAGTCGGGCGTCTCGATGAACGCCACCGACAACACCTGCTCACGTTCGATGGAGAGTCCCGTCGATGGCAACGTGTTGTCGTCGGCGATGTGCGGGTCGCGGAGCGTGTCGATCATCTGGTCGAGCGTCGGCTGTTCATTGGCGAGTATGAGATCGCGCAGGGCATCGCGCTGCGCAACGAGCTTAGACCACGGCGTATTCAATAGACTGTGACAGACCGCGTGCACGCCGGCCTGAAGCAGCGTCGGCAAGGCTTCCGCACGATTGCCGTACATGCAAGTTCGCGCCGCATGAAATCGCCGACCAGCAGATTGAAGCCGTTGTGCCGATCGATGCCCTTCGCTCGCGACATCGAACAGATAGTCGAGCGGCGCGATGCGCTCGCCCTTGAGATAAGCGCTGACCAGATGGCCGCGCGTGGGCGCATCGGGACGCATGTCCGCCGGCGCGCGAGAGATCCGCGCGCGGCCCGCAAGAACGCCGGGGACGTCGCGGGCCACCAGCGCATCGGATCGGCGTGGCCGCGGAAGAACTCGTCACGGTTGGCGGACAGCGTAAGCAACGCGCGATCGCCGCGCGGACGCGCGTCGGGTTGCCAGTCGAAGACGATCAGGCCACATGGACGTGGATGCTCACTGGTCGGCGGGAAACGCGTAGGGCAGCAGCAGGAACGTGAGCGCAGGACCATCCGCCGCACCGGCGTGCACCGAGCCGTTATCGAGCGCGGCGAGCTTGATTTCCACCAGACAGTCGATGCCGCCCTTCGGTGCCGCCGCCACGTTCACGACCATGCCGCACGGCTGGCTGGGGTCACCGGAATGAAAGAGTTCCGCGCCGGGCGTGGCGTTTTCGGCGTGGGCGAGGGCCGTGCGCCGCTTGATGGTGCCGCGATACTGGCTGCGCGCCACGATTTCCTGCCCCGGATAGCAGCCTTTCTTGAAGTTGACCGCGCCGAGCACGTCGTAATTGACCATCTGCGGGACGAATTGCTCGACCGTTGCGTGCGTGATGCGGGGCTCGCCCGCGTGGATGTCGAGCCAGTCCCACAGTTCGGCGGGCACGCGCCTGAGCTTTTCGTCGAGCTTCGGCAGATGCGCTTCCACGTCGGCCTTCGCGCCGATCCACAGAAAGCGCGGACGGCGCTGCGCATCCGGCACGCGGATCAGCACGCCGTACGGGCCGTCGACCTTCACGTGCACGCCGTCCGGCAGCGCATCGAACAGCCCGGAGAGCGCGGCGCGAACGTTGCCCGCGAAGCCGACAATGGCGAGTTCGGGCGTGGCATCGGACAGTTTGGCTTTGGCGCGCAGCACGAACATCGACAGATGCTTTTGCACGGCGGCCTGTACGTCCTGCGCAATCAGCAGGCGGATGGTGTCGGCGGCGCGCCATATCAGGAACGAGCCGAGCAAACGGCCCTTCGGCGAGCAGTAGCCGGCAAGCCGCGCGGTCGATGCATGGAGATGCTGGACGTCGTTCGTCACCTGATTGTGCAGGAACGAGGCGGCGTCTTCGCCCTTGATATCGATCACGCCAAATTGGGTGAGCGGCATGTAAGCGCCGGCGGTAAGCGCGGCTTCGAAGTCTGTGGCGGTCGGGGAAGAGGATAGGGAAGTCATGGCGAATCGGCGGTCTGTTCTGCCTTTGTTTCGGCTCGGATAAGCGCTTTCATTATATGAGGGAGCGGGAGTAAGCGTGATTTTCGCCGTCGTGATCGCTCAGTTCCCCAGCCGTTTGCCTGCGCCGAGTGCTACTAGTCTATTGAACCAATGAAATTGCACTGATCGGTGCATGGGCAAAATGAATTTGAGTGAAGCCGAGCGCGGTTGATTCTGCTGCTCGACGAAGGAGCCTCGCGCGGGGCGATCATGAATGAACTGCGATGCGATTCGCGTTTCATCGCCACATGGCAA
>LELG01000022.1 GCA_001045575.1 Candidatus Burkholderia pumila | reverse complement strand
TGCTGCCCAGACAGCCGGGTCACCCCACAATGCATGGCGGCTGAGTAATACTCTGCACTGCAACGGGCGTTGACCAATCGCTTTCTGCGATCCCTCGGTCTTCCATCACTGCCTCCCTAGCCGATCACCAATCCGAACCGCTGTGTACGGACCCTTATGCGCGGTTGTGTGGGAGGGGGCGGGCCGTGAGGCCCGCCCCCTATACCGATCCTTCGCAAACGATCGAACGCCGTTTCTTCGACTACAGCACTCCCTCGGCCCGAACGCCGATCGAAAATCAACGACAGCACGCTTACCGCGCGATGCGGCAAACGCTTCGCTAAACCCTCGCTTCCAGAACCGCTTCCTGACCGCCGAACGTGTATTTCTCGACGCGTCGCAAATCCCAATCTATGGAGCGCTCGTCGCGTAACAGGCGCGAGAACTCGTTTCTGCCGCGCTCGGTCACGACCGCGATATCGACCGGCGCATGAAAGCCGGGCGCGGGCGCAACGGTGCGTTGACGCGTCAGCTCAAGCAGGCCGAGTGCGCGCAGCAAGTCGAAAACATTGGGACGTTTCGCCCAGGGAACTTGACGATACTGCGCTCGGCGGAGTGCTTCGAGTACGGCTTCGTTAGAATACATGGTCATCTCGTTGTTTCTTACTATGCAGCCGTGACGACGCGCGTGACGATCGCAAGGCGGTCCGCTACGTCGACTGAACGCGGCGCGCCGAATTTCGTGCTGACAAGTGAAAGTCATCTTGCAGTGCGAAAGTTTAGCCGCCGCTTGCGTTAGGTGCTGCGTACTATTTTAATTACTAGCCCCCCGTGAAGAGCGCGCTGATCGCGCGCTTTACTGCGATAACCGCCGATGCGTTCCAAGGCACGCGATGACGGAACGAACGTTTGTCCTTAAACCACTACGTTACCCCAATCAAATTGATTCTCGTCACCTTAGTGCTGTTTTTTTGCATTATTTGCGCTTTGGAGACGCCGTCGCACACAAATTGCCGTTCTGGTATTGCTGCTCGCCTGGTCGATAGGCTCGGGCTGGCCCAGCGCGGCCACATCAAAACCGTCGAGCCGACCTTCGCGCACGATACGACCATAGTCCTCCTGGGCGGCGGCACGGACAAGGACGACACGGAGATCACGCCAAAGAAAGATTCGATGGTGCGCATCGCCGCCACGGCCATGCTTTATCGCCAATGCTGTGAAACTGGCGCGCCAACTGCCGCGTGATCCTGAGCGGCGGCGATCCTCAGCGTCACGGTCAGGCCAAAGTCGATAACTACGCGCCTTATGTCATCGCGCAAGGCATCGATCCGACCCATCTGATCCGCGAAAACAAGAGCTACAACACGTACCAGAACACACAGAACGTGGCCGTCATTGTGGGCCACGCACATGACAACAGTTTGATCGTTGTCACTTCTGCATATCATATGCGTCGTGCGCTCGAAGCCTTCGCGGTCTTCGGCTACCATCCGCAAACCTATGTTTCGGACGTGCGACGCAACCCGTTCACGATATTTCCGCACTTCCGCAGCTTCGAGAACAGCGAACTTGCGCGATCTCGCCAGTGTCTGCGTCGAAAACGTCGCGGCCACGCTAAACACAGGCCGATGACGATCGCCACCGCTTCCAGCAGATACGTCACCGCGAAACTGCGGTCGAAGATGGTCAGCGTGCGGTCGCGGATATCGCCGGGCGTCGAGAATTCGAGTGCGTTGCCGAAGAGCAAATGCTTCAGCGCATCGATCACCTGCGCGGGCGTTGCGCCCTGCTTCAGCTTGATGCCCACGTCCGTTGCGGTTATATCGCCGGTCAGGCGGCGGTAATCGAGCAGGCGTATTTGCAACGCGCCGGTCTGTCGCACGTAATCACGCCAGATGCCTGCGATCACCACTTTTCCTATCGGCAAAACAAAGCTGGCCGATTCGGAATTTGTATAAATCGACCATCGCTTCGGATATCCAGACGGGCGTTTCATCCGCGCCGAATGAAGACGGTGGCAGCGCCGCGCCCGTCATTTGCAGCGTCGCGCCGGGGTCCGCGGCATCGAGTTCGCTGGCGATCAGCGCGACGGGCGGCTTGCTCGCATCGAGCGTCAGTGACGACACGCGCTGGAACGCTGCACACGCCACGCCATCGGTCAAAGCGATGCTCCTGCTGATCCGGCCTCAAGCCGCCCGTGTCGCCGTTTGGCCGCGATGCGCGCATAGACATCGGCGGATAACAGGTGTTCGAGCCAGTCCACCACCGAGACGCGAAAGTTTACGACCATGATCGCCATCGCCACGATCAGCGTGAAGCTCGACAGCACGCTGCCCATGGCAATCGATGCCTGACCGGGCGCGTTGGCCAGGCGTGCGAGAGCGAGCGTCGGCATCGCGTGGGCATTTTTCGTGCCGCGACGCACTGCAAAGAAGCGAAACACGATAGCCGTGAGACGCGGCATCAGCGCAATGCCCGCCGTATTAGCAGCAGCGCGACCGCCAGATAACCGGCAATCGGCGTATCGAACCACGGCGGCGCTTGCGTCAACGCAGCACCGAGCGCAAGACACGCCAGGGCGGGCCAAAGCTTCGACAGCGGCGTCAGAGCCGCTTCCTCGCTGCCCCCTTCAACGCGGGCGCGCCGCTTCGAGCGCGGGAATGAGCGTGCCCGCCAGTGCCACGCCGATACCGAGCGTCAGAAAGAGCTAGCCTGCGGTCAAAGTGCAGATCAGGAGCCAAGCGGTAGGCAGCAAAGTCACCCATGCACAGCGTTCGCGCTTAATCTTGAATAGTACGACGGTGCCGAGCATCAGCGCGATACCCGCCAGCATCTGATTCGAGATGCCGAACAGCGGCCACAGGGTATTGACGCCGCCGAACGGATCCACCACGCCCTGATACATAGGCCCCACGTCGCCACGCACAAACCCGTCGCGGTCAGATTGGCCGGCAGCGATTCCGTGCGACAAAGCGCCGGATGGAACGAACGTGCCGAGCAAGTCCTGCAACATGAAGCGGCCCGCGCGCGTGTGCCCACATCCACAGCGGTCAAAATTAACAGCGCTTCGAACAGGATGGCGAAGTAATACTAGAAGGCCATAATCGCTTCGCCGCCGATCACCTGATGCAGAATGTGCACCATGCCCACACCGCCAGCGTCGGCGTGCCGCCCGCGCGACGATGGTCGTTTCGCCCACCGCTTTCGCCGTCGATGTCAGCATGTCCGGCGTCAGCACGAAGCCCCACGACGGATAACGTTTGCGCCACCGCTTCCGGCATCTTGCCGAGCATGGCGGCGGGGCTGTTCATCGCAAAGTAGATGCACGGTTCGATCACGCAGGCCGCAACCAGAGCCATGATTGCGATGAACGATTCCATCAGCATCGCGCCGTAGCCGATGAAGCGCATGTTCACTTCGTTATCGACCATCTTCGGCGTCGTGCCCGACGAGATCCGCGCGTGGAAACCCGACACCGCGCCGCACGCAATGGTGATAAACAGGAACGGGAACAGGTTGCCCGCCCATACCGGACCGGAGCCATCGACGAACTTGGTGAAGGCCGGCATCTTCAGTTCGGGCGCGACGATCAGGATGCCGATCGCCAAGCCGACGATGGTGCCGATCTTGAAGAACGTAGACAGATAATCGTGCGGCGCGAGCAGCAGCCACACCGGCAGCACGGAAGCGACGAAGCCATAGCCGATCAGAATCTACACGAGTTGCACGCCGGTGAACGTGAACCACGGCGCGAGCATCGGCGATGCCGCCGACCGTGATCGCCAGCATCAGCAGCACGAAGCCGATGATCGACACTTCGCCGATGCGTCCCGGGCGAATGTATCGTATCGCGTGTAAAGGCCCATGAAGAGCGCGATGGGAATCGTTGCCGCGACCGTGAACCTGCCCCACGGCAGTTCGTCAGCGCCTTCACCACGATCAGTGCCCAGCACCGCGAGAATGGTCACCATGATGAGGAACGCGCTGAACAGCGCGATCACGCCGGGCACGGTGCCAAGTTCCATCTTGATGAGATCGCCGAGCGAGCGGCCATCGCGCCGCGTGGAGATGAACAGGATGATGAAGTCCTGCACCGCGCCCGCGACGACGCCCGCGAGAATCCACAGCAACCGGACGTGTAGCCCATCTGCGCGGCGAGCACCGGGCCAACCAACGGACCTGCGCCTGCAATCGCCGCGAAGTGATGGCCGAACAGCACGTACTTGTTGGTCGGCACGTTAGTCGAGGCCATCGTTATGACGAACGGCGGGCGTCATGCGCAGCCCATCGAGCTTCAGCACGGTGCCCGCGATGAAGCTAGAAGCGATACGCGATGAGATAAACGCAGACTGCCGCGATGACGATCTACAGTGCGCTGACGCGCTCGCCTTGCGCGAGTGCGATGCTGCCGAATGCGAACACGCCCAGCAGCGCGAGCGCGATCCAGAGCAGGAATCCGGAATCTCGATTCATGGTGTCTCCTTTTATAGTTGATTCATGCGCCATCGTAGCGCATTGGGCGGTAGTATTCGCTTTCGCTCGCGCGCTTACAAGCGCATAACTACGTAAGCTCTCTACGTATTTTTACTTAGCGGAAAACCCTGCATCTCATGAACCTAAAGGCGAAGATAGTTTTGCTCGCGGCCGTGCCGTTCGCGGTGGCGATTAGCGGCATCGAATATGGCGTGCGGCAACAGGCGACGTCGCTCGCGCATGCGCAACGCGCTCTGGCTAGCAAGGAAGGTGAACTGGGCATTACGTCGAGATCGCCAGGAGCGCCATCGCGCCTTATTACGATGCACCCGCGTCCGATTCATGCACCGACGAGCACCACCGCCAGCTCGCGCTCGACGCGCTTGCCCAACTCGACTTCGGTCAGTATGGCTACTTCTTCGTCTATACGATGCACGGCGCGTCGCTCATGCATCCGCGCCAGCCCGATCTCGTCGGCCGCGATTTTTGGCTGATGCGCGATCCAAACGGCGCGCTCACCATTGAGGAACTCATTCAGTAGGCATCGTGCGGCGGCGGATATGTGCGCTACGTGTGGCGGCGGCCATCCACGGGCAAGCTCGCGTCGAAGCTCGGTTACGTCATTCTGCTATCCTGCTCGATCGATGGGGCTGGATGATCGGCACCGGCATCTATCTGGAAGACGTCGACACGACGCTCGCGCGCATCGATGCGCAGGCGGCGTCGAACATCGACCGCACGGTGACGTGGATCGGCGTAATTGCGCTCGCGGCCATTGCGAGCATCGCAGTGCAGACGTGAAGCTCAAGCGGCTCGCGCGGCAGGTGGTGGAACCGCAGAAACAGGAGCGCGGGCGGGCGACTGTCGCGCGAGTTAGTTACACGATGGCATCAGTCAGATGCTGATGTCGGTCAAGCTGCGCTGGAGTCAGCGTTGTTGCGCTTCGAACGGAGCGCATCGCGCGAGCCGGATTCGGAAGCCGTGTTGTCCAAAAGCCTCGGCCGGTTGGGCAACACGCTGCGCGAAGTCCGCCGCATCTCGCACGCGCTGCGCCCCACGATGCTCGATGACCTGTGGGGGCTTCGCCGCCGCACTCGAACAACTTGCGCGCGAACTCGACGGACAGGACGGGCTCGAAGTGGCATTTGAGTCCACCAGGCGCGAGATGCCGAATCTGCCGGGCACGGTCAATACTGTGCTATTCCGCATCGCGCAGGAAGCGCTGAACAATATCGCGCGGTATCGGCTTGCGCAATATGTGCGAACGGCTGGATACGCTCGCCGGAACGTTGAGCCTCGACTCGCAATTGGGCCGCACGTCGATCACAGCAAGCGTGCCGCTGCCGCTCGCCGCGCCAAAGACGAAGAACTTGCAAGGACAGCCATGAACATCATCCTCGTCGACCGACGATCGACGGCCTGCGCGCCGGGCTCGAAGCCGTGCCGCATCTGCGCGTGATCGGAGAAGCCGGCAACGCGGAAGAAGCGCTCGCGCTCGCCGCCGACGAAACGAACGCGCCCGATTTCGCGCTGATGGACGTCGGCATGGGGGGGCATGAGCGGCATTCAACTGGCGGCGCGTTTTCACGAGCGCTTTCCCGCCATCCGCGTGCTGATGCTGTCGATGCACGATAACGTGGAATACGTGACGCAAGCGGTGCGCGCAGGCGCGAGCGGTTATGTGCTGAAGGATTTGCCATCGAGCGAGATCGTGCAAGCGATCGATGCCGTGCTCGCCGGCAAGACCTCCTTCAGCGCCGGACTCGCCGCGCGCATAATCCAAGTACAGACCATGCAAGCGCCCATTGACCGCCTTACGCCACGCGAACTCGATATTCTCGATGCGCTGGCGCAAGGTTTATCCAGCAAGCAGATTGCGCAGCAACATGGCTTGTCGGTGCGCACGGTGGAAACGCACCGGCTCAACATGAAGCGAAAACTCGATATCGACGGTCAGGCCGAGCTGATCAAGTTCCCGGTCGAGTACCGACGCGTTTGAAGAAGCGCTTTAACCCGCCGAACGGGCGTTGTGCTCCTGCAGATATTTGATGAGCGCATCCGATCCGCTTTTCTGCAACTGACCGGCGAACTGCTGCTGATAGACCTGGATGAGCCACGCGCCCATCATGTCGATGTCGTAGATTTTCCAGCCTTGCGGCGTTTTTTCGAGGCGATAGCGCACCGGATTGTCGCCGCCCGTCGAGATGACGTGCGATTCGACGACGTATCTTTCGCGTCCGCGCCGAGACATTGGGCGACTCGAAACGGAATTTGACGTCCTGATTGCGCAACTGCGCAAGCGACGCCGCATACGTGCGAACGAGCTGCGTCTGGAACTGGTCGTAAAGCTGCTTTTTCTGTTCGGGCGTGGTGCTTGCCCACGCCTTGCCCACGGCGATGCGCGTGGTGCGCTGGAAGTCCGTCGCGGGCAAAAAGCGAGTTTCAACGAGCTGCGTGATCTTCGCCATGTCGCCGCCCTTGGCTTGTGGGTCGGCCTTCATGGCGTTGACGGTGCCTTCGACGGCGTTTTTCACGACGGCATCGGGACTTGACTTGTTTGTGCGAACGCCTCGCCGGAAAAGCTGAGCGCAGCGAGGAAAAAAGCGAAGCAAATGGACAGATAGCGTTTCATGACACCCGTTTTCTCTATTCTTTGATGGCGTTTCTAGCCTGATTCAAGCCTTGGGGAAGCTGTTTTCACAGCGAAGTCGTCAATATCGACATCAGGTAAACACAACAGTTCATCACACGGCTTGTGCGGTGCTGCCCGCTATACTTCTTGCGCGGCAAGCATCGGCGTTTCGCCTGATCGCTTGTCACGCTGTTGGTTCATTGTTAGCATCACGCGTTCCCGCGCTGCAGTACACAAAAATAACAGGACACACAGGTAGCGTCTTCATGCTGACGTCCAACATTACACGCTTTGTCACACTGGCTATTCTCCGCCGACCTGCGTGGATTATCGCAATTTCATTGCTGTTCGGCATACTGAGCACGGTTTATATCGTCCATTACTTCAAGATCAGCACCGATGTCAGTCAGATCATCGAGAACGAGCCGGGATGGGCCGCGCGCGGCAAGGCCATCGACGAAGCATTTCCGAATCGCGGCGCGCCGCTGTTGATCGTCGTGGAAGCGCCTGCGCAGGAGTTTGCAAGCGCGGTGGCAACGGAATTGGCGGGCGCGCTGGCTAAAGAGCCGGAGCGTTTCAAGTCGGTTGCGCAGCCGGAAGGCGGCGCGTTCTTCGAGCACAACGGGCTGCTCTCTCTGCCTGTGCCGAAAGTCGAAGAGACGACGAAGCAACTCGTGCAGGCGCGCCCGCTCATCAACACGATCCCACGCTCACCGGCCTCGCGCAAACGCTGAATACGACGCTGAACGTGCCGTTGCTGCTCGGGCAAGTGAATCTCGGACAGATGGCGCACTTGCTCGGACACAGCGCGGACGTGCTGGATCGCGTGCTGGCGAATCAGCCGACGGCATTTTCGTGGTGTGCGCTTGCGGATTCATCGAACGACAACGCGCCCGGACGCGCGTTCGTCACCGCCATTCCCGAACTGAACTTCAATGCGCTGAAGGCGGCGGCGGGTTCGTCGGATGAAGTAAGTGCACGCGAAGTTCGCCGAGCTCGAGTTGAACAAAAAGTATGGCGCGACGGTTCGTCTGACCGGCGAGCAGCCGCTGGCCGATGAGAATTCGCGTCCGTACCGGACGGGCGGAACTTCAACGGCATCCTGACTTTCCTCTTCATGCTGATGATTCTGTGGGTCGCGCTACGTTCGAAGCGCATGATCGTCGCCGTGTTCATCACGTTGTTCGTGGTGCTCTCAATCACCGCCGCGCTCGGTTTAATGTTGGTCCATGCGCTGAACATGATCTCGGTCGCGTTCATGGTGCTGTTCGTCGGTTTGGGCGTGGACTTCGGCATTCAGTTCGGCGTGAAGTACCGCGAGGAGCGGCACAAACACAAACGGCTCGATGTTTCGCTGGTCGAAACCGCGCGCCATGTCGCGGTGCCGCTGAAGCTCGCCGCCGCCGCGAGCTTCTTTTCGTTCCTGCCGACGCAGTATCGCGACGTGTCCGAGCTTGGGTTGATCGCGGGCATCGGCATGTTCATGGCGTACGTGACCAACATGACGCTGCTGCCCGCGCTCATCAAGGTGTTCGCGCCGCCGGGCGAAGCATCCTCGCCGGGCTTCCCGGTGCTCACTCCTGTCGATGAATTCCTCGACCGGCATCGCAAGCCGGTGCTGATCGGCACGCTCGTGGTCATGATCGGCGGGCTGCCGCTGCTCACGCAACTGCGTTTCGACTTCAATCCACTGCATCTGAAAGACCCGCATACCGAATCGATGGCGACGCTCAACGCGCTGCGCGATTCGCCCGAAGGCGCGGGTCAACAACGTCGCCGTACTTGCCCCCAATCTCGGAGAAGCGGACAGCATCGCCGAGAAATTGCGCAAGCTGCCGCAGGTGAGCAGCGTGACGACGTTATCATCGCTCATTCCGAATGATCAGCCCGCGAAGCTCGCACTCATCAAGACTGCTGCCGATCAACTGCTGCCTGCGCTGAATCAGCAAACGGCATTGCCCGTAACGGAGAAGCGCGTGTCGAATCAGCTTTCGCTTGCCGCCGACGAGCATCCGGGCGCGGGCACGAACGAAGCGAAGCATCTGTCGCAGACGCTCACCAGACTCGCCGCCGCCGATGCTGCCACGCGCGACCGCGCCGAACACGCGATGGCGGATCCGTTGCGCATCGCGCTCGGCCAGTTGCGCGCCCTGCTAACGCCGGCCGAAATCACCCGCGGCTGCCGCCCGCGCTCGCCTACGATCTGCTCAACGCGAAAGGCCAGGCATTAGTTGAGCATTTCGCCTAAGGTTCCGAAAGGCGCGGATTCGGGCAACGACACGCTGCTTGCCCATTTCGCCGACGCCCGTCCAGAAAGCCGAGCCCGACGCCATTGGCGGGCCGATTTCGGTGCGCCATTCGGCGGAGGTCATCATCAAGTCGTTCCAGCAGGCGGCGATCTCGATCTATTCGCTGCTCACCATTACGGTCTTGCTTTGGATCGCCTTACGCCGTTTCGGCGATGTTCTCAGAACTTTGGTACCGTTGCTTGTCTCCGCAATAGTCACACTGGAGTTGTGCGTCGTCTTCCGGATGCCGCTCAACTTCGCCAACATCATCGCGCTGCCGCTGATGCTGGGTGTCGGCGTCGCGTTCAAGATCTACTTCGTGATGGCGTGGCGGCAGGGACAGACGCGGCTGTTGCAATCCAGCCTCACGCATGCCGTGATGTTCAGCGCCGCGACCACGGCGACGGCATTCGGCAGCTTGTGGTTCTCGCATCATCCGGGGACATCGAGCATGGGGCGGCTGTTGGCGTTTTCGCTGTTCTGCACGTTGATCGGCGCGGTGGTGTTTCAACCGGTATTGATGGGCAGCGCGGCGCAGCGTCATGACAACCTAAGAGGAATCGAAGAATGAAGACGGCTTTCGCCGCCCGCAAATGAGGAATGTGCGTCGCCATCGCCGGCGCGCTCGTGACGACCGGCTGCGCGACCGGCCCGGACCGCAATCCGAAAGACCCGCTTGAGCCGATGAACCGCACCATCTTTAAGTTCAACGACACGCTCGATCCCTAAGTCGCCAAGCCTGCCGCGCAGTTCTACGTGGAGGACTGCACGCCGAGCCCGTTCCGGACGGCGGTTAGCAACTTCTTCTCGAATCTGGGCGATTTCAGCAATTTCGCCAACAACCTGCTGCAACTGAAGATCACCGATGCGACCGAAGATCTGATGCGCATCGCAATGAACTCGGTGTTCGGCCTGGGCGGTCTGATCGATATCGCTTCGCCGGCGGGCCTGCCCAAGCACCATCAAGATTTTGGCCTGACGCTCGGACATTACGGCGTGCCGTCGGGTCCATATTTGGTCATTCCGCTGCTCGGGCCGAGTTCGTTCCGCGACTCGACGTCATGGTTCGTTGACTGGCGCGTGAATCCCATCAGCTATGCGGACGACTATATCTCCGCTGGCCGCTTTACGGCCTGATTTATCAGCGCGCGGGCCGATCTGATCGGCGCGACGGATTTGTTGTCGCAAGCGGCGCTCGACAAGTACGCGTTCGTGCGCGATGCGTATTCGCAGCGGCGGCGGTTCCTGCTGACGGGCGGCGGCGCATCTTCACTGCCGGATTATGGCGATGAAGGCGCGGCGGTTCCGGCGGGCAGCATGAATGGGAAAGCGCCTGCGCCGGACGAAAAGAAAAGGCGCCGGATAGTTCGAGCAAGGCGGCAGGGCTTGCCGCAGTATGAGGATCTGGCGGCGAAGCCGGCGAAGTGATCGATGTGAGAACGAGCGCTGAGGCGCCCGTTTTGTTTAATGCACTTCCGCCGCGACGTCTTTCCCCGACATCGCCGACGCTTCCACCGTCCCCGGATCGCGCCGATACGCCTCGAACAACTTATCCTTGGTGCGTCCATGCGACGCCGGTCCGCCCTGTTCGCTGAGGTTGACGAACACCATCTTCTCGACCGTCAGAATGCTCTTGCGCGTGATCTTGTTGCGCATTTCCGCACGCAGTGTGATCGACGTCCGTCCAAAGTGAGTCGCCGTGATGCCGAGTTCGATGATGTCGCCCTGCCGCGCCGAACTGACGAAGTTGATCTCCGACATGAACTTGGTCACGCCGCGCTGATTACCCAGTTGCGAGATGGCGTAAATAGCGGCTTCCTCGTCGATCCAGCGCAGCAGGCTGCGGCCGAACAAGATGCCGTTGAGGTTCAGGCTTGACCCATTTACGGGTATGAAAAATTCATTTGCTGGTCCTCACTTCTACCTTCGCGCGCTCGCGAAATGGCGCGCCAATTAAGGATTTTCACTTACTACACAGATATAAATGTTAACTCGTATTTTATAAGAAATTCAGCCGATAACCAGTGCCCCCGCCACTTCCAGCGCATGCCGCGCCTGGACTAGCGTGGTCCGCGCGGCGCGCGCATCGCCGGCAAGGCGCAGCAGCGCGCCGAGCTGCGACGGTTGCCGCATCAGTTTACGAATGATCGGGCCGATGGTCGTCGTGCCGTCATCGCGTAAGCCGGCTGTCGCGGCGGGCGGCAGGGTGCGCCACGTCGGATCGACGATTGCGCGGCACACGGCGAACGGCAAACCGCGCGCCGCCGCGATCGCGCCCGCAACATGCGACTCCATATCGACGGCCAGCGCGCCTGTCGATGAGTGCAGCGAACGCTTGTCCGCATCGCTCGTGACGGGCGCGGCGACGCCCGCCATCGTACCGCGGCGCGAGATGCGTTCCAGCGGCGTCCCCACGAGCGCATCGAACATGCGCGCGGTCCAGGCCGGATCAGTTTTCAACGGGCCGAACGGCCCGCAGACCGAATCCGCGATGATAAGTGCGCCCGGCTCCAGTTCCGGCGCGAGCCCGCCCGCCGTCCCGAAGCTGACGATGCCCGAGCATCCCCACGCAATCCCGTCGGACAAGGCGCGTTCGAGCCAGTCGAAGCGCGCCGCGAACACGGCTTCGACACCGCGTCCGCGCGCGATCTTCGCTTCGAACGCCATGCCCGTTACGGCGATGACGGGTGCACTCACATGCCCTCTGTCACGCGCGTTTCGCCGTCGCGCGTCAGGTTGCGATAACGCGCAAGCGCCCACAGCGGGAAAAACTTGCGATACCCGTGGTAGCGCAGATAAAACACGCGCGGGAAGCCGGTCGCCGTGAACAACGCTTCGTTCCAAACCCCCTCTTCATTCTGCGTACGAACGAGCCAGTCGATGCCGCGCTGCACAGAAGGGTCATCCACACGCCCCGCCGCCATCAGTCCGAGCAGCGCCCACGCCGTCTGCGATGCCGTGCTTGGCGCCTGCTCGTATTCGCGATAGTCGAGCTTGTAGCTGTTGCCATCTTCGCCCCAGCCGCCGTCCGCGTTCTGGATGCTGACGAGCCAGTCCGCGCCGCGCTTCACGCGCGCATTCGTCGGCGCGATGCCCGCCGCGTTCAGCGCGCACAGCGCCGACCACGTGCCGTAGACATAGTTCATGCCCCAGCGGCCATACCAACTGCCATCGCGCAACTGATCTTTCAGGATGAAATTCAACGCGCGACGCGCCGGCTCGCTGTTCGCGGGCGTTTCGCCGAGTTGCGCGAGCATCGAAAGACAGCGGGCGGAGACATCGACGGTTGGCGGATCGAGCAGCGCGCCGTGGTCCGAGAACGGAATGTTGTTCAGGTAGAACTGCGTGTTTTCCGGCTCGAACGCGCCCCAGCCGCCATCGCTGCTCTGCATGCCGACGATCCACTCGCGCCCACGCGCGATCGCTTCGCCGCAGATCGCGGTGCCGTTTTCGCGGTCGGCGCGTTCCATGGCCATGGCGACAACAGCGGTGTCATCGACATCCGGATAGTGCGGGTTGGCGAACTGGAACGCCCAGCCGCCCGGACGCACGTTCGGACGGCGCGAAATCCAGTCGCCGCGCACGTCGAGAATCTGCAAAGGCAGTAGCCATTCGAGGCAGCGCGCTACCGCCGCGCGCACCTTTGGCATGCCGGTTTCGAGCAGCGCGTGCGCCGCCAGCGAGGTGTCCCACACCGGCGACAGGCACGGCTGGCAATACGCCTCGCCGTCATCCGCTTCATCGACGATCAGCAGATTGTCCAGCGACTTGCGCGCAATCGCGCGGCTCGGATGCTCCGGCGGATAGCCGAGCACATCGTACATCATGACCGAGTTGGCCATCGCGGGAAAGATGGCGCCGAGGCCGTCTTCGCCGTTTAGGCGCTCATCGACGAAACGTACGGCTTCGTCGATCGCGCTTTCGCGGCCCGCTTTGGGCAGCACGCCATCGACGGTGCGCAGGACGGAATCCACGACGCGAAAGAACGCGAACCAGCCGCGGTTCTGGTGCCCCGAGCGCGATAGCATGCCCGTGTTCACTGGCGGATCAATAAAAATTTCGTCGATGCGCACGCCACGCGGATTGCGCGCCAGCGGGCGCTTCGCGTTCAGCACGAGCAGCGGCACGATCACCGTGCGCGCCCAGTACGACACCTTCGACAGGTGGAACGGGAACCACATCGGCAAGCGCATGATTTCGACGGGCATCATTGGCACGGCGCACCAGGAGACGACGCCGAACAGCGCCAGCAGGATGCGCGTGAAGACGTTGACCTTCGCCGCGCCGCCGACCGCGAGAATCGCTTCGCGGGCGCGGACCATGTGCTCGGCGTCCGGCGAATCGCCGATCATCTTCAGCGCGAAATACGCCTTGACGCTCGCGGATACGTCCATCGCGCCGTCGTGGAAGAGCGGCCAGCCGCCGTCCGCGCGCTGGATGCGGCGCAGGTATCGGCCGATCTTCTCTTCCAGCTGAACGTTGGCTTCCTCGCCGAGATAGTGGACGAGCAGCACGTATTCAGCCGGAATGGTTGCATCGGCTTCGAGTTCGTACAGCCAATAGCCTTCTGGGCGCTGCGCTGCGAGCAGCGCAGCGGTGGCTTTCGAAACGGCCTGTTCGAGCGCCGCGCTTTTGTTCGGCATCGGCGCCGCCACGGCCGGCAGGGATAGATCGTTCATCTGCTTTCCATCGATGGGTTCATCAGCGTATCCGCGGCTTTAAAGCCTGAGCGGATCGCACCTTCGATCGTCGCGGGCAGGCCGGTCGCCGGCCAGTCGCCCGCGAGCGTGAGATTGTGCCAACATGTGCGCGCCGCCGGCCGCAATCCTTCCTGCGAGGGCACAGCGGGGAAGCGCCACGCTTTTGCAGCTTCCGTCCAGACGGTCGTCGCCAGCAAGGCGTCGGCGCTGAATATCGTCACCGACAAGCGTCCTTCGCTCGTGAACGTGAACAGTCAATCCGATGTGCCGTTGACGATGCACGTCATTGGCGGACAAGTCAGCAGGCAAATCGGCCGCAAAATACACTGTGGCGATCGCGCGGTATTCGTCCGGCGCAGTCAATCCCGGCACGAGATCACGCGCGACGTCCGCCGTCACTGCGAGCACTACGCCGTCTTCCGGCGCGACGATCACATCGAATCCGCCGCTCGCACCTTCCTCAAAGCGAGCTAGCTAGTTTACACGTTCGGAGGAATCCGTGCCCGAAACGCTCATACCGATGACCTTCCACCCAGCCGAATCTCCGCGCCGTCGTACTGCAAATGCCGCAACGCCGGTTTGATGAACGCGTGCGGCAGCCCATTCCTGGCGCGCCGTGGACGGTAAGCTTGATCGCCGAGCGCGAGCGTTTCGCGCAAAGCATTCGCGGCCAGCGACGCGCTCGCGCTCGGGCAGGCGCAACGCTTCGTCGACCGTGCGGCCATGCCTGGCGAAGAACAGCGGCAGGATCGGGAGATAGTCGGCAGGCGCTGCGTGCCGGGCATGCGGGTGTCGAGGATCGATCCAGCGCGGGAAGCGTCCCGGCGACGTGCGGATGGTCCAGGCCGCACCATTGGCGACGTCGAAGAACGGGAAAGCGGGTTAGGCCGGGCCGGTTAGCGTGTCGGATGCGCCGGTCGCGCACAAATACGCCAATGTCGAATGATGGCCCGAAAACAGAGATGATTGCCGCTGTCGACCGTAACGCCGAATTTCGCGTCGAAATATGATCAGCAACGGTCGCCCGCATGCGTTGCCGCTTCGTACAGCACCACACGCGGACCGCGCTTTTGCGCCTGCACCGCAGCCGCCAGCCCGGACAGTCCCGCGCCGACGACGTGGACCTGCCGGAGCATCAGAATACGTTGCGCGCCACGATCCACAACAGGCGCGCACGCGGCGTGCGCACGGGTTCGCGCGGTAAGTCGAAGCCGCGTTTGAGATTGGCGTCGAACACCGCGCGATACGCCGCCGACATGATGCGCGGCGTGCGTACTTCGTGTCTAGGCGATGCCGCCATGATCGCGTTTGACTGTGCGTAATGGCCTTTCGCGCGTTCGGCGAGCACGGCGCACACGCGCGGCAGGCGAGCATCGCCGACGATGCTCGCGGCGGCCGTCGTCGAAATGTCTTCGCGCGCCAGCAGTTCGTGCGGCAGATATACGCGGCCGATGGCGGCGTCTTCGTCGATATCGCGCAGGATGTTGGTCAGTTGCAGCGCGCGGCCCAGATGGTGCGCTAGACGGCGGCCGGCGTTCTCCTGCATCCCGAATATTCTCACCGATAGCCGGCCCACCGCACTGGCGACGCGGTCGCAATACAGATCGAGGGTGGCTTCGTCAGGCGCGACGATATCGCCGGCGGCGTCCATGGCTATGCCATCGATGACGGCGTGGAAGTCGTCGCGGGAGAGGTGGAAAGTCTGGATGTGGCGCGTGAGCGCTTCGAGCGATTTCTTCGGTTCGCCGCGATAGCACGCGTCGATGTCCTCGCGCCAGCAGTCGAGCGCGATGGCGCGTTCGCGGCGCGGCAGCGAGCCTTCGTCGGCGATATCGTCGACGGCGCGGCAGAACGCGTAGATCTGATACATCGCATCGCGCGGCGCGGCCGGGAGGATGCGCATCGCAAGATAGAACGAGCTCCCCGACGACGCCTTCGCGGCATCGGTGGTGGATTCGTCAGCTATGATATTGGAAACGGCCAAGACGGACTCCGCGGTGGCGCTCCCGTAGTGGCACCGGGAGTACATTAAGAAATCATGTGCCGGTTTCGACAATCCCGGAACGCGCGCGGAACGACATGGCGCGGAATGGGTTGGTTGATCGACGGGAGGAATCCGGCGCTTGCCGGTGACGAACACCGGAAGCGGCTCAGAGTATAACAACGAATTCAGCGCTTTTGCCCCGGCTTCGTGCAGCGCGGCTCAGGCAAAGCCCACCGCCCGATTCCGCCTTTCTCGCTTGGGGATTACAACAACGTTGCATCGGCTTCGTTGATGAGCGCTTCGCGTGACGTGGTGATGCCGTGCCGACGCTCGCCGTCACCGGCACGCGCGCGCCCTGCACGTCGATAGGCGTCTCGCAGATCGCAATGCGCACTTTTTCTGCGACGATTATCGCGTCATCGAACGGCGTGCAGGCAGCAAGAGCGCGAATTCCTCGCCGCCGAAGCGCCCGAACACGTTCTGCACGCGCACTGTTTTGGCGAGACGCGTTCGGCCATCACGCGCAGCACCGTATCGCCGACCAGGTCGCCGAGCTGGTCGTTGATGCTCTTGAAGTGGTCGAGATCGAACAGCAGCATCGATAGGTCGCCGCCATAGCGCTACCAGCACAAAAACTCATCGGACAGGCGCAGATCAAAGTAGTGCCGGTTGGCGATCCCCGTCAGCCTATCGCGGTCCGCAAATTCCTGCCTGCAGCTTAGCGACAGCTTCGTCGCGGACTCGCTGCATTATGCTGGCGTGGGTGACATCGGAAATGGTCACGCAGACCGCACGCACTTCGCGCTCCAGCGCGAGCGACATGAACGTGATGTCCTGTCGACGCCGCCGGTAACGGGGCCGATTGTGGCCGAATTTGAAGAGATAGGGCTGCTGTTCCCACGAATTGAACGCGAAGCTGCCGAGCTGGAACACGCTCTCGACCTTGCGCGTGAACCACACGCGCGGCAGTTCCGGAAAGCTCTTGAAAATTGATTTGCCGATGCGTGTTCCGCAGGCTTGCCGCTCTGGTCCGCCATGAAGCGGTTCCACATCAGCACGTGCAGATCACGATCGAGCGCGAAGATGCCGAAAGCCCACGCGCTCGATGATCAGTTCGCTTAGCGCATAGCACAGATCGTCCATGCGTCAGAGGCTCGAAAGCAGCGCGTCGAGCGCCTCGTTTAGATGCGCAATGGCGTCTTCCGCCATCAACATGCGAGATGTGCATGGAAACCTGTGGTCTTCCAGCGCGAAGTTCACTTCGAGCAGCAGCGCAGTCTTCCATGCTGCTAGTATGCCGGGCTGAAATACGGCGTCGAGCGGGCATGTTGTCGCCGAGCATGCCCGGCGGCGAAAAGATCGGCGCGCGGCCGAGATTGTCGAAGATGCACGACACGCACGCGCCCATCAGCACGGTCGCCACATCGAAAATGAGTTCAGAGCGCGTGGTCGCTTCTTGCTTCTTCTTAATTGGACTTGGTGTACGGGTCGTTAACGAACGCGCATAATTGATCGAAGCTGCCGCTCTTGCACAGCACGATCGCCTCGCCCTTAATATCGGAGCGAAAGCCCTGGCGCACGGCGGCCACCGTGTCCGTGATGCCGGTCATCTCGGTGAGCGCCGCCGACGCATCCTCAACGCCGACCACGCAAATGCGCGGCATCGACAGATCGATAAACGTGCCAAGGAGCGTGGACAGGCGCGTCGCGGCCTGGCCCATCGCCATTGTGTTGGCGACTTCCTGAAGAGCGTCGCGCTAGTCTTCGTTCAGCGCGGGTTGGGCGTGTTCAACCATGGAGTCCGTATTCCTTCAAAACGGGACGCAATGCTTCGGGCGTCACCGGCTTCGCAAGGAACGCGATCGCGCCGAGCGCGCACAGCTCCTGGGCCATCGGCTGCTCATCGGCCGAGACGACGATCACAAACG
The DNA here is from genome assembly GCA_001045575.1 of Candidatus Burkholderia pumila. Taxonomy (GTDB): domain Bacteria; phylum Pseudomonadota; class Gammaproteobacteria; order Burkholderiales; family Burkholderiaceae; genus Caballeronia; species Caballeronia pumila. The sequence continues at coordinate 4,758 of LELG01000022.1, read as the reverse complement.
TGTTCAGGTCTTCGTGCTGTAAGGTGTCGAGCACCTGATAACCGGTCATGTCGGGTTATCGTGAGGTCGAGGAACATCACGGATGAGCGGCCCGTGCAGTACAGTTCCAGCGCTTCCCGTCCGTTTGTCGCATAGAAAATTTCGACGTCCCAGTCCTCGGGCAGCGCGCGTCAACACCTTGCGCGCGAGCAGGGAATCATCGGCAATGACAATCGGCAACGGAATGGTCGGCTGGATCGGTAGCGGGTTTTCGAGCTTTTGACTTCCAGTCGAGGCCGCACAGGCGGTGCTCTCATACGTCACGTTTACGGCACTGGCGCCGCAGTTCTGCGATTGAATGCTGCGGCGAGCCACGCAGGTCGACATTCCGCAGGCACTCTTCTGGCGCATAAATCAGACGGTTGCAGACGGTTACATTGTCGTCGCATTAAGAGAGTCAAAGCAACTCGATTACCGCTCGTCATCAAAATAATTTCCCACTTTAGTATAACAAGATAAGGAAAAACACTCAATCACGCGGATGCGGTATGTCAGGCGTCCTTTTTTTTATGTTTGCGCTGCCGATTTTCTCGCATTCCGGCACGAAATTTGCTTATACCTACGCAACAGCAGATACACGGGCTTTGAGCCGTCCGGTCTTCTTCGCGCCCGCGTAAAGCTTTCCGTCCATCGCCCAAAATGACGCCGTACCAAGAGGAGTCCAATGCCGACCCTGCCACAGAGCCCTGGCAGGAGAAACCGCCCTTCCCGGTGGTGCCCGAGCACAACTTCGCGGCCCAGCGGGTGACTTTCTATGCGCTGCTCATCGCGGCGGTCATGCTGCCGTGCGTGTACGTCGCCGTGACCGCGTGGAACGACTACCGCGCCCGCGAAGCCGCCGCCTCCGAAGCCCGTTTGCCCGCAACGCGCGCGTCGTCGAGGAACACGCAGTCAAGGTCTTCGATCTCAATGTCATGCTGAATGAACGCATCGTCGAATCTGCCGCCTGCATTCCGCCGTGATCGAGCGCGAGGATCTGATTCTGCACCGCCGTATGTGGCAAATGAGCGGCGGCTATCCTCAAGTAGTAGCCGAGTCCGTCTTCGGTATCGATGGCAGGCTGCTCGTTACCAGTCGCACTATCCGACGCCGATATTTCCGTCGGCGGGCGCGAGGACTTTCACGGCCTGAGCGACCAGAAGAATCTCGAATAAGTTTCGCGCTTGATGACCGGGCACGTGGCAGGCGAATCCGTGTTCAACACGGCGGTCGCGCGCCGCACGCCCGCGGGAAAGTTCGACGGCATGGTGTCGATCGCCCAGCGTCCCGCGTACTTTAACGCGTTCTATCGGGAATTGGTCGGCGACAGCCCGACCGTCTCGCTCGGACTCGCGCGGGCGGACGGCGAAGTGCTCGCGTGGTACCCGCAGCGCCCGACGGACCGCATTTCGCTCGCGCCGGAATCGCCGTTGCGCGAGGCTTATCACGAAGGGCGGAGGACAGGCATCGTCAGATGGTGTCGGGGCTGGATCAACAATTATTGAAGATCGTGGCATTCCGGTGCATCGGCAACTATCCAGTGTATGTGTTCAGCGGGTTACCCGATCCGCACGCTTTGGGCGGAATGGTAAGGCTACCTGAGCGTGCTGGCGCTGTCGATTTTCGCGCCGTGCGTGGTGCTGTGGGCGATCATCGGGCAGTCGCTGCGGCGGCTTGCCACCACCGAAGAGGAAGGATGGGAGCGCTGGCAGGCGGAAGCGTCGATGCGCCGTTCCATCGAATCCGCGTAGCGACAGACGCGCAAGATGGAGGCGCTCGGCAATCTGGTCGGCAGCGGCGCGCACGATTTCAACAATCTGCTGATGATCGTCTCTACCAACGTGCTGATTGCGCGGCGGATCTCGACCGCAAACCACGGCGATGGAACGCGCGCTCAAGAGCGGCCAGTCGCTCACGCGCCAAATGCTCGGCGTCGCGCGCAAACAGCCTTTGCGCAGCGAGACCATCGCCATCGGCAAATGGATGCCGGCGGGGCGCGAGTTGCTGCGCGCATCGCTCGGGGCAAAGGTGGCGCTCAATGTCGAAGTCGCTGCCGACATCTGGCCGATCCGCGTCGATTCCGCCGAGCTCGAACTCGCACTCATCAACATCACCGTCAACGTGCGCGACGCCATGCCCAACGGCGGCACCTTCACTGTGCGCGCCGACAACTTGCGCTTCCGTCACGAAGACGACTTTCCGATCACCGGCGATTTCGTGCAGCTTTCGCTCGAAGACACCGGTTTCGGCATGAGCCCGGAGGTGCTCGGCCGCGCCTTCGAACCGCTCGCTCTTTACGACGAAGCCGAAAAGCATGGGTACACGGGCCTCGGCCTGCCGCAGGTCTTCGCGTTCTGCGAGCGCGCGGGCGGGCTGGCAACCATCGACAGTGCGATCGGCGAGAGCACCTCGGTGCGGATGTATCTGCCGCGCGCGATGGCGGCGGGCGGCGTCACGAAGTAAGCAAGCGCCGGTCGCCGCGAAGAAGGAAATCGACGGTCTGCGCGTGCTGCTCGTCGAGGATAACGAAGAAGTCGCCGCCAGCACCGAAGCGCTCCTTTCGATGATGGGCCATCAGGTCACTTATGTCTTCAACACGGACACGGCGGTCGGCATTCTGGAGGCGGCGCGGGATCGGGCGTCGTCGTCGAAAAACTTTCCGTTTGATGTCGTGCTGTCCGACATCCACATGCCAGGTAAGCTGAACGGCATCGATCTGGCGGAGTTGCTCGAACGCTTCGAGCCGCGCATTCCGATGATTCTCGTCACCGGTTATGCAGAAGAATTCGACCGCGCGCGGCAGGTCGATGCTCGCGTGCTGTCGAAGCCTTTCGATATCGCCCTGCTCGATTCGCTGCTGTGCGGCATTAGTGACGGCACACCCATCGAGCGCAATCAGGCGGCGCGGTCGATCGGTCGCGGATCCATCTTTTCTCTTCAGCTTTATAAAAAAGCGATACACCTGATGGCGATGCGTTTCGCACAGTCGCATGGGCGCCCCCGGCACGCTCGTTGCCTGATACTGAGCACGTACATAACACGCTGACGTTGCAGACTTCCAGATGCTTGGCTCATGTCTAGGAAGGCGACAATGCGACACACCGTCATCGGAATTTTCGATACTTACGCGCGCAGGCCGAGGGCGCACGCTCGGCGCTGATCAGCGCGGGATTCCCGCCTGCGGATATCGAGTTGCAAACCAATCCCAAACGCGACGCCGCCGAACTTGTCCGACATGCCTGACGCGGAAACGCATCGCGAGCCGGGCATGCTGGCCAACAGCGAACGTTTCTTCGGCATTCTCTTCGGCGGCCGCGATCAGCTGCCCGAAGTCGCCCATTATTCGGAAGCCCTACGGCGCGGCGCGATCCTCGTTGCCGTCGATATACCGAGCGTCGAGCAAGCCGATATCGCACGCACGACGCTCTCGATCAGGGCGCGATCGATATTCGACACGCGCGGCAAGCTGGAGCACGCTTGAACACGGCACGATGGCCGCGCCGATGGATGTCGGGAACGAGCGCGATCATTCCGTACTCGACGAACTCGGCCTCGGACGCGGCAGCGCCGTTCCCGGTCGTGAGGCGGTCAATGAAGCGCGCATGGGCACGCCGAATCGTGCGTGGGCGTATCCGCGCGCCGACCTCGGTGATCCCGACGCGTATCCCATCGATCCTCTAAACGATCCGCTCGCGGTGCGCGATCCCGCCGTCAACCACCGCACGTGACTTCCCGAGCGACTCTGCCGGACGACGCGCTGATGCTGCGCTCCGGCGCGGAACGCATGGACGCCGATCCGCTCGCCGGGCGCGATATGCTGACGGGCCGCGACCCACGCGCGGCGGCGCCACCGAAGCACGCACCGACCTCGATCCGCTCACCGGCACGCCCGCCGATCCGCTGGCGGCGCGCACGGAGTTGTCGGGCGATTCGCTATCGGAACGCGACGAGCTGCTGGGCGGCGATCTGCTGCGGCCCGTCGCCGACATGCAACCCGGCATGGCGAACGAACGCGAAGCCCGCATGCAGCAAGTCGAAACGCGCCGCGAGGCGATGGACCCGCTGCCGGGCGTGAGCACTGAAACTGCTGCCGACTGGCGTCCGGTAACCGAACCGCTCTCGCCGCTCGATGAACCCGCGAAGCCGAATCAGGGCGCATCGGGCATGCAGAGCCAGACGCCGGGCATGCAAACGCAATCTATGACATCGACCGGCCCGCAGACCATCCTGAACGAATACATGGAATACGAAGACGACTTCCGCGCCAACTACGACGCCAAGTATGCTGCTACCGGCGAGCCGTACGAGGACTATCAGGGCGCGCGTATCGCTAGCGCGACGCTCGGCAACGACGACCGCTTCCGCAGCCGCGCATGGGACGAGCAGATGGAATACGAAACACGCCGCGACTGGGAAAACCGCCATCCCGAAGGCGATACGTGGGATCGCTTCAAGGCCGCGAGTCGTCACAGCTGGGATCGCGTGACGGGGCATCATCACGTCTGATGCTTCTTAAGCCCGAAAACAAAAACGGCTCGCTTTGTAAAAAGTGAGTCGTTTTTCATGTGCGCCCAGCACGGGCGCACACTCGTGCTCGCATAAGCGGGGCAAGCCGGGGGTCACGCGCGGTGAAGCTGTGCCCATGGCCGTGAGCGACGAAGCTTGCGGCCCGCGTCATGAATCCGGGGACATAGGGGTCGTCGCTGCTGAAAGCGGCGCTGACAAGAGAGAACCTGCGAC
>LELG01000219.1 GCA_001045575.1 Candidatus Burkholderia pumila | reverse complement strand
CACTCACCAATCGCTATCTCGGCTCCCTTGGCCTTCCATCGTTGCGTCGATAGCCGGGCCAACCGATCACCAATCCGAACCGCTGTGTACGGACCCTTATGCGCGGTTGTGTGGGAGGGGCGGGCCGCGAAGCCTGCCCCCTATTCCAATTCTCACGCAGCAGGCAATCGCCAGTCGATCACCTCGCGGCCTTGCGCCACGAGATACTCATTCGCGGACCTGAAATGCCCGTTACCGAGAAACCCGCGATAGGCCGACAACGGCGAAGGATGCGCGGATTCCAGTACGCAGTGCGCCTTCGCCGGGCCGTCGATCAGTGCGCGTTTCGCCTGCGCGTGGGCGCCCCACAGCATGAACACGAGGCCGTCGTGACGCATTGCCATTTCGTGGATGAGCGTGTCTGTGCATTGCTCCCAGCCTTTCTTCGCGTGACTTCCGGCTTTGTCGCGTTCGACCGTCAGCGACGTGTTCAGCAGCAGCACACCTTGCTTCGCCCATGAATCAAGGCAGCCGTGCGCAGGCGGCTCGAAACCGAGACTCGCCTGAATTTCTTTGAAGATATTTTTCAGCGATGGCGGCGGGCGTACCGGCGTCGGCACGGAAAACGCGAGGCCGTGCGCTTGCGGCGCGCCTTTATCCTCACCGTGATACGGATCCTGGCCGAGGATGATAACTTTGACATCGGCAGGGCGCGTGAGGCGCAGGGCGCGGAAGACATCGGCAGGATAAACGGTCTTGCCTGCCGCGCGCTCCTGATCGACGAACGCGCATAACGTCGCGTAACGCGGACTCTCGATGAACGGCTTCAGATGCTTGCGCCAATCCGTAGGCAGCGCTTCGAACTGGCTTTCGAGCGTGGTGAAGTCCGACGCGTTCTGCGGTTCTTCAAAAAGCGACGGCTGACTCATGCTTCGTCGCTATCCTGCTGCGTACGCAGCCGATAACCGCGCTCCGCCTTGCTCAAATCCTCCGGCACCATTTCCGGAAACGCGCCACAAAGTTCAGCGGCGAGCATCGAAAGCGCTTCGGCTTCGCCGGACTTCTGTTCGAGTTCGAGTTCGCTGATTTCCGCGCGGCGCGTTTCGCCATCGACATCGGCCGTGATCTCGCCGCGATCCAGCGCGACTTCGATTTGCGACCCTTCACGCTCGATATCCCACACGATGCGCCGGAAATCCGTCTTGAACAGCGCGATCAGTTCCGGCGCGGCTTCTTCGAGCGCCTTGTGCGCGGCTTCCCGATCGCATTCGGCCAGCAGCTTCTCGATTTCGAGCGCTTCGCCCGCAACCGGCATTTCCCACTCATGCCGCTCGCTCAGACCCGCGCGCGATTCGCCCAGCGTCTTGAACGTCTGCAACCATTGCTTCGGCATGCGGCGCAGACGCAGCGCGCTTTTGGACTTGGCGAGCTTGCAGTCCGGCGTGTCGAAATAGGCGTTGGCGAGCTTGATGGGCTTGCCCGGACCCGTGCGTTCGTCGAAGAAATGCGAGACGTTGTCGTGTTGCGATGGCGTGAGCGCCAGTAGTTTCAGTTCCCGTTTAATACCCATGTGTCAATTCAGAGCGTTTTAGAAAAACATCCGCGCGAGTTCCGCGCCGGGATCGTCCGCGCGCATGAACGCCTCGCCGACGAGGAACGTGTGCACGCGCATGGCGCGCAGCCGTTCGACATCCTGCTGCGAAAGAATGCCCGATTCCGTCACCACGATGCGATCGTCCGGCACGGATTCCAGCATGCCGATGGTCGTCTCGATTGACGTTTCGAACGTGTGCAGATTACGGTTATTGATGCCAATAAGCGGCGTTTTGAGCGTGAGCGAATCGCGCAGTTCGTCAGCGTCGTGCACTTCCACGAGCACCGCGAGACCGAGCGAGTATGCGTAGGCTTCGAGGTCCTGCATCTGCGAGAGTTCCAGCGCCGCCGCGATCAGAAGGATGCAGTCCGCGCCCATCGCGCGCGCTTCCATGATCTGATACGGATCGACGATGAAATCCTTGCGTAGCACCGGCAGGCTGCACGTCGCACGCGCTTCTTCCAGATACGCGCCGCTGCCTTTGAAGAATTGCACATCGGTCAACACGGACAGACACGCCGCGCCGCCCTTTTCGTACGAGCGGGCGATGTCGGCGGGCACGAAAATTTCACGCAACACGCCTTTCGACGGACTTGCTTTCTTCACTTCCGCGATGACCGTTGCGTTGCCTTCGGCATGTTTCGCGCGCAATGCGCCGACGAAATCCCGCAGATCGCGCGTGCTTGCCTGAAGCTTCAGCTCTTCGAGCGGCGCGCTCTGTTGCGCCGCGCGCACTTCCTCGCGCTTGACCGCGATGATGCGATCCAGAATGTCACTCATGTTGGCTTCCGTTATTTCTTCGCAAACTGCTGCGTGAATTTGACGAGCGCCTCGATCTTCTCACGCGCTGCGCCGTTTTCGATTGCCTCGCGCGCGGCCTGCATGCCGGCTGCGATGGAATCGACGACATCGGCTGCATAGAGCGCCGTGCCCGCATTCAATATGACGATTTCCCGCGCGACGCCTTGCTTGTTGTTCAGCGCGCCAAGCAACATGGTCTTCGATTCCTGCGCGTCCTGCACTTTCAGCGAACGGTTCGATACCATCTGCAAGCCGAAGTCTTCGGGATGAATCTCGTACTCGGTGACTTCGCCGTGCTTCAGTTCGCCGACCTTGGTCGCCGCGCCGAGCGACACTTCATCCATGCCGTCCTTGCCGTACACGACGAGCACGTGCTTAGCGTCGAGACGCTGCATCACGCGGACCTGAATGCCGACAAGGTCTTCGTGGAACACGCCCTGAAGCTGGTTCGGCGCGCCCGCCGGATTAGTCAGCGGCCCGAGAATATTGAAGAGCGTGCGCACGCCGAGTTCGCGGCGCACGGGCGCGATGTTCTTCATCGCCGGATGATGATTCGGCGCGAACATGAAGCCCATGCCCGTTTCGTGGATGGACGCGGCAATCTGTTCCGGCGTCAGATCGATGTTGACGCCGAGCGCTTCAAGCACGTCCGCGCTGCCCGACTTGCTCGACACACCGCGATTGCCGTGCTTCGCAACCTTTGCGCCCGCCGCCGCCGACACGAATATCGACGCCGTGGAAATGTTGAAAGTATGCGAGCCGTCGCCGCCCGTACCGACGATATCGACGAAATTCGAGTTATCGACCACTTCGACGTGATTGGCGAACTCGCGCATCACCGTCGCCGCAGCCGCGATTTCACCAATGGTTTCCTTCTTCACGCGCAAGCCGGTGATGATCGCGGCGGCCATGACGGGCGACATCTCGCCGCACATGATCGTGCGCATCAGATGCAGCATCTCGTCGTGGAAAATCTCGCGGTGTTCGATCGTGCGCTGAAGCGCTTCTTGTGGAGAGATGGTCATGTCGTCAGGTCCGCTTGCCGGTCGAGGTGCTCTTCACGAAATTTTCGAGCAGCGCGTGACCGTGCTCCGACAGAATGGATTCCGGATGGAACTGCACACCTTCCACTTCCAGTTCACGGTGACGCACACCCATGATTTCACCATCGGGCGTCCACGCTGAAACTTCCAGACAGTCGGGCAAAGACTCGCGTTCAATCGCCAGCGAGTGATAGCGCGTCACGTTGAAGTGTTTGGGCAAGTCGGAAAACACGCCCTGACAGTCCGTTTCGATCTGACTGACCTTGCCGTGCATGATGGTCTGCGCGCGCACGACGCGGCCGCCGAACGCCTCGCCGATTGCCTGATGGCCGAGGCAGACGCCGAGAATGGGCAACTGGCCGGAAAATTCGCGCAACACATCGAGCGTGATGCCCGCGTGCTGCGGATTGCTCGGTCCCGGCGACAGGCAGATGTGCTCGGGATTCAGCCTGGCGATTTCGTTGAGCGTGATTTCGTCGTTGCGGTACGTGCGCACGTTACAGCCGAGTTCGCCGAAGTACTGGACCAAGTTGTAGGTGAAGGAATCGTAGTTGTCGATCATCAGCAGCATGGTCGTTCTCCTCAGAAGTCGCTGTCGAGGCCATCTTGCACTTGCTCAGCCGCACGCAGCACGGCGCGCGCCTTATTCTCCGTCTCTTGCCATTCGGATTCGGGCACCGAATCCGCCACGACGCCCGCCGCCGCCTGAACATAGAGATTGCCCTTGTGGATCAGGCCGGTGCGAATGGCAATGGCCAGATCCATTTCGCCGTTGAACGACAGATAACCGACCGCGCCGCCATACAATCCGCGCTTGACCGGTTCGAGTTCGTCGATGAGTTCCATCGCGCGAACCTTCGGCGTGCCGGACAAGGTGCCAGCGGGGAAGGTGGCGCGCAGCACGTCGAAATTCGTCATGCCGGGTTTGAGCTTGCCTTCGACCGAACTGACGATGTGCTGCACATGCGAATACTTTTCGATGACCATCTTGTCCGTCACCGCGACCGAGCCCGTCTGCGCGATCCGGCCCACGTCATTGCGCGCAAGGTCGATCAACATGACGTGTTCGGCGATTTCCTTCGGATCATTCAGCAGTTCGGTGGCAAGTTCGGCGTCGCGCTCGGGTATGTTGCCGCGTGGGCGCGTGCCGGCCAGCGGACGAATAGTCACGATGCGGTCTTCCGCGCGCTTCTCCTGCCGCACCAGAATCTCGGGCGATGCGCCGACTACGTGCACCTCGCCGCCGAAGTTGTAGTAGTAAATGTACGGCGACGGATTCAGCGACCGCAACGCGCGATACAGCGAAAGCGGGTTATCGCGGAACGGCTTGATCAGACGCTGGCCGACCTGCACTTGCATCAGTTCGCCTGCCGCGATGTATTCCTTCGCGCGGCGCACGGCGTTCAGGTAGTCGTCCTTCTTGAACTCGCGGAAGGTTTCGGTGCGCACGCTCGCCGAGGTCACCGGCGGTTCGGCCGTCATGCGCAGACGCGCACGCAGTTCGCGCAGCCGGTGCTTGGCTTTGGTGTACACTTCAGGGTTAGCCGGATCGGCAAAAATGATGAGGTAGAGCTTGCCCGCGAGATTGTCGATGACCGCGACTTCTTCCGTCAGCAACAACTGAATGTCCGGCAAACCGAGATCGTCATGCGGCGTGGAATTCGCCAGCTTTTTCTCGATGTAACGCACCGCGTCATAACCAAAGTAACCTGCGAGACCGCCGCAGAAACGCGGCAGACCGGGGCGCATCGCCACCTTGAAGCGCTTCTGGAAGCTTTCGATGAACGCCAGCGGATCGCCTTCGTCGGTCTCGATGACTTTGCCATCGGCCGCCAGCACTTGCGACACGCCGTTCTGCACGCGCACCACCGTCCGCGCCGGCAGGCCGATGAACGAATAGCGCCCGAAGCGCTCGCCGCCCACGACGGATTCCAGCAGGAAAGAGTTGGCGCCGTTACGCTCGGTCTGCGACAGCTTGAGATAGAGCGAAAGCGGCGTTTCGAGGTCGGCGAGCGCTTCGGCGATCAGCGGAATGCGGTTGTAGCCTTCGTTCGCCAGCGATTGGAATTCAAGTTCGGTCATGTTGCGATCCTCTTAATCTACGCGCGTTTCTTGGATTTAGGCGCGGCATCAGGAAAAGCGGCGCTGCGGGCACGCGTATCCTGTGATGATCGCATACGGCGGCCTTGTCGCTTCGCCGAAACGAAGTGGCTGCAGCGGTGTGAGTCTCCCGCAAACGCGGGACGCAGATGAAGCGAATCGACGGAAACGGCGCAGGGATGTGCAGAGAAACAAAAAAACGGAGGCTGAAGCGCTCAGTGAGACGACTTCAGCAAACCTCGGGCGAGGTTAGCGTGACCAGCGACGCCAGGGCCAGGCTCCCCGGTCGATGCTGCTCAGACTCCGTTTTCTGTTGAGAAACATGAATGATGAACCTATTCAGTCAGTGTGACACTCGGTGGCGCAAGGGTTGCGGCAATCGCCAATGCGGTTCGCAGGGAGGAAACTATACCATCGGATTTCACCGATTGCATTGGTGTTTCCCGTGGTTATAGCCATACGGCACGGTGAGCGTCGCGAGCCCGGCAGCGCGCCTTTCGAGGCGCGCTTTTTTGTGTGCCGAACATGCACAACAGTTTGGGGATGCGAGTTTCCTGTCCAACCTGATGGTGGTAAAGGACTAGCGAAATGCAAGGGCGTCGTCGTGAGGCGGGGTCTGAAGGAAGCGTGTACCAAAGCCACGACCTGACGAACAGA
>LELG01000218.1 GCA_001045575.1 Candidatus Burkholderia pumila | reverse complement strand
GCCAGTCGCGATCTGTTGCCAAAACCGCCGCTCGATCTCATGTCCAAGTGATGGCGCGCCCGGCCAGTACATCGCTCCTCGGCCTGTCAACCGATACACCTGCTTTGCACTTCGTCCCATGCAACACTGGATTGTTAAACAGATTTTAGATATTCGTTCAAGGCTTCGGCAGGAGTCTTCCAATCAAGCGTTTTCCGGGGCCTGGAATTCAGTGCATTGGCAACGGCCTGGATCTCTTGAGCGCTCCAACGGGATAGGTCTGTGCCCTTTGGAAAAGTATTGTCGCAGAAGACCGTTCGTGTTCGGCGTCGGTTATCCGGCGCTGGCGTCGGTGCGCTCGTTTCAGGAACATCGCGTGGCACCGGCGGCACGTCAACGAACGGTCATCAACGAGGCGGGCTGGCTCTGGCGTCTGCTGTTTCTGAACAACAACTTCCACGCGGTCCATCACGATTTGCCCGGCATGCCGTGGTTCTCTCTCGGTGATGTCTACGCGGCACGGCGCATCGGTTATCGGGCGAGCAATGGCGGGTTTGTCGTGCGCGGATATGGCGGGCTCAGGCATCACGCATTCGCGTGCGCCGTGTCGCCGGTCCATTCTTCGTCGATACGACGGATCGCCGCGAGCCTTCCTTTGCCGACGTTCTGGCGGCGATCCGCAACGACGATGGCCTGACGCGTTAAGCTGACGCTTTTTCGCTGTTGCGCTGAACGCCCATGCACTGGATCGCCGCCCTGCCGATGTACAATGTCACGCGCGGGCTCGCCGCCGACTGGCGCGGGCTGCTCGACGATTTTCACGCCGCCATTTCGCCGTGGCTGGCGGCGCGCGGCGACACGCTTTCTCTGGCCGACGCCGGTTCCGACCTGCCCGCGTTCTGGCTGCGCGACGATCTTCTGTTGTCGCAAACCTGCGGCTATCCGCTGGTTCATACTTTGCAGGACCGCGTGAATCTCGTTGCCACGCCCTCGTTCGATGCGCTCGGCTGCGACGAAGGCGCGTACCGGAGCGCGCTGGTCGTGGGACTTCATACAGACGCGGCATCGCTCGAAGACTGCCGCGGCCTGTGCGCTGTCTACAACAGCGACCAACAGCGGCATGAACCTGCTGCGTCACTCGGTCGCGTCGTTAGCGCTCGACGGATTTTTTTTCTTCGCATTGGTACAAAAGAGTGGCGGACACGTGAACTCGCTGCGCGCAATCACCGCCGATCAAAGCGCGGATATCGCGGCCATCGACTGTGTGACGCTCGCGTTCGTACGCGATCAATTGCCGGAACTGGCGGCGTGTGTGCGTGAAATCGGCATGACGGCGAGCACGGCGGCGCTGCCCGTTCATCGCATCGAAAAAGATCTCCGCGGATGCACCTTTTGAGGCGCTGAAGCAGGCCATCGAAGATGAACCGCGCGCGCGGCGCTTGAGGCTGAAAGGCCTGACTCGCCTGATCGAAGCCGCGCCCATCCTCGATCTCGAACGCGAGGCCATCGCACAGGGCTATCCACGTCTCGCCTGACGTTGCCGGCTTCGGCAGGAAATCGCGGTGTTCAGCACAATGGGATTTTTTGAGCGGCGTTGCAGGCGTTGATGACGTCCACAGGCAACGACGCGCCATCGGAACGCCGCAATGATCCCCTTCTCGCGACTCGACCTTTCACCCATTCTGCGCGGCGCTACCGCCGCCGATGCCTTCGCCCATTCGTTCGGTCTCGCACGCCACGCGGAGAAGCTGGGCCTTCTGCGCTACTGGCTTGCGGAACATCACAACATGACGGGGATCGCCAGCGCGGCGATGTCGGTGGTGATCGGGCATATTGCAGCGGGCACCAGGACCATTCGCTTTGGCTCCGGGGGCATCATGCTGCCGAATCACGCGGCCGCTCGTCCTCGCCGAACAGTTCGGCACGCTGGCGTCTCTGTTTCCGGGGCGTATCGATCTGGGCCTGGGCCGCGCGCCCGGCAACGATCAGACGACGGCCCGCACGCTGCGCCGCGATCTGCAGGGCAGCGCGGAATCGTTCCCGGACGATGTCGTCGAACTGCAGCGTTATTTCGCCGATCCCGTCGAAGGCCAGCGCGTGCGCGCGGTACCTGGCGCGGGTCTGCACGTGCCATCTGGTTGCTCAGTTCGTCACTCTTTTCGGCGCAGATCGCGGCGGCGCTCGGGCTTCCGTTTGCGTTCGCCTCGCATTTCGCGCCGGATTATCTGCTGACCGCGCTGGAGATTTACCGCAAGCAATTCCGGCCATCCGCAATGCTGCAAACGCCCTACGCGATGGTCAGCGTCAACGTCTTCGCCGCCGATACCACGGAAGAAGCGCTCTTACTGTTCACCTCGCTGCAACAGCAGTTCATCAATCTAAGGCACCTAAGGCGCGGCACGCCGGGGCAGCAGCAGCCGCTGGTCGAATCGATCGCGTGGACGGAAACGGAGCGCGCGGACGTCGAGCATTCGCTGACATGCTCCGTCGTGGGGAATCCGGCTGAAGTGGAAGCGGGCTTGCGCTCGGTCATCGAGCAGACGCAGGCGGACGAGCTGATCGTGTGACCACGCAGATTTTCGATCATCAGGCGCGCCTGCGATCGTTCGAACTGACCGCGCAGGCGCGCGACGCCATCGCCGAAACGAACGTCTGAACGTATTCGCATGCCCTCGCAAGCTACAAGGCCCGCTCCTTGCTCTGGCTTCTTCGCGCTAGACGGACGCAGTTTTGACAGGCAATAATGAAAGATCGGAGCGCCGCTCACGTGCGCGCTTCGCGTCTGCCGGATTCACGATTCAATCCCAGCCTGCCGCCGCGTGCGCCAAAACGTTTGAGCGCGCGGCGAGGCGATGCATCGAAACAACAACAACGACGTTGCAAGACGGGAGAAAGCATGTCTATGCCGAGAAGCGCCGCCACGGGAGCCATGACGCTCCTCACCGAGTACGACGACGCGAGCGGCCAGGAAGTGCGCTCGTTGCGCCTTGAACCCGCCGTTGATGGCAAGGCCGTGCTGCTGATCGAAATCGATGAGCGCAAACCGGGCATTCACCGCGAAGTGCGTTATGAAATTACGCCCGCCGAACTGATTGCCGCCATTCGCGCGCACGGCGCCGAATTACCGGGAGAGCAACATAACCGTTTAAATGATTTAATAGTTGGTGCACGCAACATATAATAAATAGCAATCAGACGGCGTATTCAACGGTCCAGCGCGAGCCAGCTTCTCTCGGGCTCCAGCCGGTGAATACAACGTTCATCGGTGCTTCGTGGCTTCCCGGGCATGACTTCCGCACGCAATCCTGCTGTGCGGAAGTCGCTCCATTCAGGTGAATCCCGAAGCGGGCGAATGCCCACAATCCACGCTTTAGGTCTGCGTTCTTTTGAAAAGAGTGCATGCGTTAGAGCGGATTATTAGCCGCTGCGGTAAATACACTAATTGACGCGCGGCATATACTGCGCCATGCTATATAAAATACACTAATCCAGTACATCGAGCCGCCCCGGTCCGCGCCGCCCCGGTCCGCGCGGGGCTCCGGTTCGCCCTGAAAATCAAAAGCTGAATCAGGAAAGCCGTGGACGAAAGAAAGCGAGACAGCATCATTGAGTATTTGCGCGCACGCATGGCCGAATTTGGCATTACGGAAAGAGCGCTGGCCGAATCACTGACGGAAGCGCCGGTGGTGAGTCCCCCGCCCTCCTTCACCAAACCCAACGGAATGCAGAAGTCGAAAAGGCCCATGCCGCAATTGCCCTTATTGCCGAGATCGGGCGAGATCGAGCCCGTGTTCCGTAACGCCAATGGCGATACCTGGGACGGCGCGGGCGATATGCCCGAGTGGCTCAAACGCGCGGTGCATGCGGGTCAGGACATCGAGTTTTATCGCGTCTGACGCGGCCTGAAGCCCCGTCGCGCGCCGGCGTTCCTGCGTCGGTGGCGCTGAGGCTTTGCGCGCGTTTCCAGCGCCTCTTTTCTGGCCGATGATTCGGCCTATTTCTCTTTGCGCCGTTCGCCCTGCGCCTGCGCGATCCTGTCGTGCGCGGTCCGCTATCGGCTATTCGCATCGCGCGAAACGGCGGCGCGTGTCGTTGCGCATTCCGGACGAAGCCCGTCGATCAGTGTGTATGCGTAAGAAATTCCTTGCCATTTATTAAGCTCAAAAAAATTTCGGCAAGAGTTCCCCCTCGCGCCTGAAAACGTTTATTGATGGTTCTCTAATTACCGGTGTGCTTCGCCGGCCCGCATCGACCCGCGTCAGAATTGTATCTTATGTGGCCCTTAGCACGCCCGATCAAGTCCGCAGCCGCCAATCGACGGGGAGCATGCATGCACACATACGAACGCCGCGACGTTGCGCCCGGTCTGGTTAGCCGCGTGGCGCTCGTGGGATTTGCGCGTCAGCCGGACGCCGCGCGGCTGACCACTCGGACCGCGCACACCATGCTCTCACGGCCGAGACATTGCCAAGCGTCGTGCGGCGCATGACGGCGAGACGCATGCTGCTGGATGGCGCATCGGTCGAGACCCGTGGCACGAGCAGTTGCATCTGTCCGTGCAGACGGTGAGGCGCTACAAGACCGTACTCGCCAATGGCGGGCTCGATGCCTTGTCGAAGATGGGCGTCGGCGGACGCACGTCGGTGCTGGATCGTGCGGCGCTCGAATGGATCGCGGCGGCGCGGCAAGGCTCCGCGTGAAAGCACGGCTTCGAGAGCGATGGGTGGCCAATGCGCGCTTGCGCGAGGTCATCGAAAAGCGCTTCGGCGTGCGTTATTCGCGAGTTTATGTGTGGCAGATTCCGACGAATCTTGGGCTCGGGCATTTGCTCTCGAAATCTCGGCGCTGAGATTGTCGACACCGTGTTTTAAACCTGAGAAGGAGTCACCATAATTTTTCGTTTTCCGAATCGATTTGCTATTGTTGCGTGGGTTCTCGGTGGTTCATGTGCGCTGACATTGTGCCCGCGCTCGCTCAGGACGCCGAGCCGCCGCCTGCGTATGGCGTCGCTGGTGCGGCACAGGTTCAGGCGCGCGTCGTCGGCATCGATGCAGCGTCGAACAGCGTTACTTTGCGAGGACCGTTCGGGCGCGCGGTGGAAGTCGCGGTGAATCCGCAGATTGCCAATGTATCGAAGCTCAAACTGGGCGATACGGTCAACATCTCGAGTATCGCAATGCGCTGCTGATGCGCGCCACGAAGGCGAAGCCAACGGATATACGCGAGCGCATTGAGACGGAGGCCGCTATACCGGCATCGGGCGGCGTCACGGCGCAGGCGCGCACGATGGGAAGTGTTCGCAACGATCGAGCGTATCGACACGAAGAAGCGGCAGTTGACGCTGCGCGGGATTCAGAAAACCGTGACGCTGGAGTGGGACCGGACGTGTCACTGGCCGGGCTTAAAGCGGCGATATCGAGTTCGAATCGGCGATGGGCGGTGCAGGTGTTGAGAGACAGGGCGCCGGTGAAGTGATTCAAATGAAAAACGGAGCGCCATAATAATGACGCTCCGTGATTCGCTAAAGCTTAAAAGTTGAAGTTATCGACATTCGAATAATCGAACGTAGTCGGCGGCCATAAAATCACTTCCCCGCTTCGATCGAATCGCCTTCCTTGCCCGTAATTGTATTGTCCCCGAAGCCAGATCGCCGCCGCATACGCCGCGAGATAACCCAACTGGCCCGGATCCCACAACTGGAACGTCTTCACCGTACCGTTCTTGATGAACGCGCGCATCTGATTCGGCGTGCCCAGACCCGTCACCGCCACCTTGCCCTTCGCCGGCGGAGTTCTGGATATAACGCGCCGCCGCTGTGATCCCCCACTGTCGTCGGCGCGATAATGCCCTTCAGGTTCGGATAAGCCTGCAACAAGCCCTGCGTTTCGACGAACGACTTCTGATCGTCGTCATTGCCGTAGTCCATCGAACCAGTGAAATTACACCGATCTAAAGGTGCATGGGCAAATGAATCTGACTGAAGCCGAGCGCGAAGAACCGCTGTCGATGCAGCGCAGCCGAACGATGGCCGTTGGCCAGGTGGGGCGAGCGCGGTTGATCCTGCGGGGCCTCGCGCGGGGCGATCATGAACGAACTGCGACGCGATTCGCGTTTCATTACCACATGGCAAACCCGTTTTGCCGGTGAGCGTCTGGCGGGCCTGTACGGCAGGCACCCGGGTCGTGTGCCACGCTGGGATTT
>LELG01000217.1 GCA_001045575.1 Candidatus Burkholderia pumila | reverse complement strand
ACCGCGTCAACATGCGAATCCTCGATCGTGCTCGGCGCGCCGGGGCGCGGCGCATCGAGCAGACCATCCAAACGATAAGCAACAAAGTCTGCCGGCCACTTCGAAACGGTTTGTTGAGTGATTCGCAGTTTTGCCAAAACATCCTTATTGTCGACGCCCTTCGCGCACGCCAGCACAATCCGCGCTCGCAACGCCAACGCCTGCGCTGTCTTGCGACGCATTGTCAATGCCTTGAGTTGTTCGCGCTCCGAGTCACTCAACACGAGTTCCGCCTTGGGTCTTCCGCTCTTCGCCACCTCTTGAAGTACGTGCCGTCCATCGCACAGTAAGCAGCTAATCATTCAATTAACTTTTAACTCACAACACTAGTCCTTCACCACCATCAGGTTGGACAGGGAACTCGCATCCCCAAGCTGTTGCGCATGCTCGGCGCACCGAGAATAAGCCCATCGATCCGGACACGCTCCACGCCCGCGCCCAGGCAGGACAACGTCGGCGCGCTCGCGCAGAAGGCCGGCGTGTCGGGCGAACAGTTGTCGGGCATGCTCGCGGCGGTTTTACCGCATCTGGTGGATCGCGCTACGCCGAATGGTCAGGTGCCGCCGGAAGGTCAGCTCGATCTGACGGACGTGCTGGGTTCGCTCGGCGGGCTGGCGGGGTTGTTCGGGAAGAGCGAGGAACCGCCGAAGCAGAGATAAGCCTTTGCTTTTGTGAGGTGAAAAAGCCCCGCAGGACTCTCACCCTGCGGGGCTTTTTGCATTTTCCGTTGACCGTTCAGGCGTTCAGACGCCGCGCCATGTCAGCGATGACCGTATAGCGGATCGTTCGCAGACAGCGCAATTCGCCGCCGAATGTCGCAGCTAGATTAGGCTGCGTCGCAAGCATGTGCGCGTTCGCCGCCTCAACTTGACCATACAAATCTTCCACCGCGCACCCGATCGAACCGGCGAGCGTGTCAAGCACGCGTTTGGCCGTTCCCTGCGCGATATGCCCATGATCTCGGCGGTACGCGGCATCAGCGCACGGTCGAAGTCTTCGTAATATCGCGTGCCAAGAATTTCCCAGGCGAAGGATGCGCGGTTCGACCAGTCATTCTTCTGATACGCAGGCGTACCGTAGGCCGTAACGCTGAGCAGATCGTAAAACGGTGCGAGTTGAATGACGCCGGACGAGACGAGAAAGCTCAGATTCTTCAGATGCGCATCCGAATTGCCAGCGAGCACATTGAACACGAGCCACGAAAACAGCCGCATGCGCGCGGACGTCTGATTGCGGCATTGCGCGGCGAGTATCGCGAGTTGTTCGACGCTGCCCTGCTCGTACTTGAACGCTCGCGAGAGATCGAGCAGCTGGCAGGCATCAATCGTATGCAGCCGGCGCCATGCGCCGTTACGCACTTCCCGATCGACCGGTCAACTATGTAGACTGGCGACGGCACATACCGCCGATGCACGCCCGGCACGCCCAGGCGCAGTTTGTCAGCCAGCTTCATCATGAACCATTCGTTGATGGCCGAGTGCAGATAATCATCGTTATCCTGATGATTCGGCTTGGTCATATGCGTCGATCGCGCATGGCCCGCCGGCTAATGCAAGGCATTGTCGCGCAGCACGACGGCGAGCTTGTGCTGCGCGACCGCGAGCGACATGCGCTTTATCGCGTGATGCGTGCGCGGCACACGCGGCAACTAGGCCGATGCGTGTTTGCAGCGCGTCGTCAGGCAGTGGCCGCTCGCCGGCGTTCTACGCCTGCGAAGCGCCCGGCGGATAAAGCGTCACCAATCCCGCCGATTCCGCACCATAGTGCGCGGGCAACGCGAAGGTATCGGCCTCATTGCGAATGAATACATCGCGCGCCAGCAACGTGCGCTGCCCTTCTTCCGACAACAGATTGCCGAAATATTATTGGACGGAGCGCCGCGTGCTGCCGTCCCGATGCGCCGCCTCCTGCAAAAGCAGCGCAGGACTCAGCGGAAAGCGGTCCGCGCTGTCCAGCCAGCCATGACGGCGAATAGGTGAACGACCAAATGTCATCGTCTGCGTTGAGCACGCCGACTTCCATAACGTTGATGCTTGCGACGAGATCACGATTCATCCTCTTGCTCCCGCGTCCGGCGGCGCTTCTCCGCACGTTCGACGTGCGCGTACTGCTTCATCTTCTCGCTTGAGAACAAAACGCCAGCATCTTCCGGAATATCGACGACGACATGCACGCCGAGTCCTTCAAGCACTTGAAAGAGCTGGCCCCAGTGCACGCCTTCGGCGCCGTTTTCGACTTTGCCGAGAAAATTCTCGCTCACGCCGATGCTGCCTGCCGCGTCGGCCTGTTCTAAGCCGCTGCGTCTTGCGTGCGGCATGGACACCGCACCGATGTCGCCCGCCGTGTTGATCTCGATTTCCATGTGCATCCTTGCGATGGCACGGATTTGACAGAATGATTGTATGCGCTCCCAATAATCCATGCAATCGCACGGATTTTCAAGCCACACACAAATAAAAAGGGCAGCAAGTCGCCTCGCCGC
Source organism: Candidatus Burkholderia pumila (assembly GCA_001045575.1). GTDB lineage: Bacteria > Pseudomonadota > Gammaproteobacteria > Burkholderiales > Burkholderiaceae > Caballeronia > Caballeronia pumila. The sequence continues at coordinate 3,706 of LELG01000217.1, read as the reverse complement.
CCTTCTCTTTCAAACCCGCGCGCCGCTATGCACCACGCGCTCGAACACCAGCTTTCCATCCCGAACATCGACCGGAATGACATCCTTCGGTCCGAACTTCCCAGCCAGTATTAACTTGGCAACCGGATTCTCGATCTCCTGCTGAATCGAACGCTTCAAAGGCCGCGCACCGAACAACGGATCGTAGCCAACCTTGCCGACCTGCTCCAGCGCCGCATCTGACACATCGAGCTGCATATCCAGCTTCTCCAGCCGCTCCTGCAAGCGTTTCAACTGAATCTTCGCAATCGACTCGATGTTCGACCGATCAAGCGCGTGGAACACCACGACATCATCGATACGGTTCAGGAATTCCGGCCGGCAGTGCAGCTTCACTTCTTCCCACACGGCGTCCTTTACCTTCTCCTGCGACTCGCCAACCATGCCCTGAATGACCTGCGAACCGAGGTTCGACGTCATTACGATCACCGTGTTCTTGAAGTCCACGGTGCGGCCTTGCCCGTCCGTCATGCGGCCATCGTCGAGCACTTGCAGCAGCACGTTGAACACGTCCGGATGCGCCTTCTCGATTTCATCGAGCAGGATCACGCTGTACGGCTTGCGACGCACGGCTTCGGTCAGGTAACCGCCTTCTTCGTAACCGACGTATCCCGGCGGCGCGCCAATCAAGCGCGCGACGCTGTGCTTTTCCATAAACTCGCTCATGTCGATGCGGATCAGATGGTCCTCAGAATCGAACAGGAACGCGGCCAAAGCCTTGCACAATTCCGTCTTGCCGACGCCCGTCGGCCCCAGGAACAGGAACGAACCATACGGACGATTCGGATCCGACAAGCCCGCACGTGAGCGGCGAATCGCATCCGCGACCGCGCCGATGGCTTCGTCCTGGCCGATCACGCGCTCATGCAGCTTCTCTTCGATCTGCAAGAGCTTTTCGCGCTCGCCCTGCATCATGCGTGACACGTGAATGCCCGTGGAACGCGACACGACTTCCGCAATTTCCTCCGCACCAACCTGCGTGCGCAGCAAGCGCGGACGCGTCGGATTGCTCTGCTCCTGCGACTCGGCCTGCGTGACTTGCTTGAGTCGCGCTTCGAGTTCCGGCAGCTTGCCGTACTGCAATTCGGCGACCTTTTCGAGCTTGCCTTCGCGCTGCAAACGCGTGATATCCGCGCGTACCTTTTCGATCTCTTCCTTCAGTTGCGCACTGCCCTGCACCGCGGCTTTCTCCGCAGTCCAGATTTCTTCGAGATCCAAATAGTCGCGGTTCAGCCGCTCGATTTCCTCTTCGATCAATTGCAGCCGCTTCTGCGATGCCTCGTCCTTCTCCTTTTTCACCGCTTCGCGCTCGATCTTCAACTGAATGAGACGGCGGTCCAGCTTGTCCATCTCTTCGGGCTTCGAATCGATTTCCATCTTGATGCGCGACGCCGCTTCATCGATCAGATCGATGGCCTTGTCCGGCAGAAAACGGTCCGTGATATAGCGATGCGACAGTTCCGCCGCCGCGACGATAGCCGGATCCGTAATTTCGACGCCGTGATGCAGTTCGTACTTCTCCTGCAAGCCGCGCAGAATCGCAATGGTCGCTTCGACCGACGGTTCATCGACGAGGACTTTCTGGAAGCGGCGTTCGAGCGCGGCGTCTTTCTCGATGTACTTGCGGTACTCGTCCAGCGTCGTCGCGCCGATGCAATGCAGTTCGCCGCGCGAGAGCGCCGGCTTGAGCATGTTGCCCGCGTCCATTGCGCCTTCGGCCTTGCCGGCGCCGACCATGGTGTGAATTTCATCGATAAAAACGATGGTCACGCCTTCGTCTTTTGCGATGTCGTTCAGCACGGCCTTCAGCCGCTCTTCGAATTCGCCGCGGTACTTCGCGCCGGCGAGCAGCGTCGCCATGTCGAGCGACAGCACGCGCTTGCCCTTGAGCGTCTCCGGCACTTCGTCATTGACGATGCGCTGCGCGAGCCCTTCGACGATCGCCGTCTTGCCGACGCCCGGCTCGCCGATCAGCACCGGATTGTTCTTCGTGCGGCGCTGGAGAATCTGGATCGAGCGGCGGATTTCGTCGTCGCGGCCAATGACCGGATCGAGCTTGCCCGCCCGCGCGCGCTCCGTCAGATCGACGGTGTATTTCTTGAGCGCCTCGCGCTGGCTCTCGGCGTCCTGGCTGTTGATCTGCGCGCCGCCGCGCACTGCCTTGATCGCGGCTTCGAGCGCCTTGCGCGTCAGGCCGTGCTGCTTGGCGATGCGTCCGACTTTGCCTTTGTCGTCTGAGACCGCGAGCAGGAACATCTCGCTGGCGATGTAGGTGTCGTTGAGTTTTTGCGCTTCCTTGTCGGCGTTGTTGAGCAACCCCGCGAGATCGCGACTGACCTGCACGTTGCCGTCAGTGCCCTGCACTTGCGGCAGGCGCTTCATTGCATCGGTCAGCGACGTTTGCAGCGCCTGAACCTGCACGCCCGCGTGCGACAGCAGCGAGCGCGCCGAACCGTCCTGCTGCGCGATCAGCGCGGCAAGCAGATGAACCGGCTCGATATACTGGTTGTCATGACCGACCGCTAACGATTGTGCGTCGGACAGGGCTTCTTGAAACTTGGTAGTGAGTTTGTCGATTCTCATTTTGATCTGCTCCAATTCTGAATACGACCGAAATGAGGCGGTTTTGGCCCTTTTCAAGCGCAGTTTGGTTTGCGCCTGATTCGGACAAAAAATTTGCGTTTCGACGAAAAGCGGCGCCACGGCCAGGTGGCACGTACAGACTACCGCGCAGAGGAATCGTTCGGGATGCGTTCGCCCGTCGCACGGGCGAACGCTGCGCCAGAGAAGCGGCTTAGCTGGCCGCGCCGCTCGGCACGCGCGCGAACGACACAATGGGCAGACCGGCACGATGCCGAGCAGCCGCGCCAATTCGCTCGCGGGTTGCGCGAGGTCGGCAACCGTGTGCTTGTCGAGTTCGGCGCGGAAGGTATCGCGCGCAGCGGCGAAGACGTTTTTCAGGCGGCAGGCCGGTTCGATCACGCAGTTGCACTGCTCACCGCCGTCCGAGAAGCAGCCGACGAGCGCAAAGTCTCTTTCCGTCTTGCGCACGACGTCGCCAATGGTCAGCGACCACGACCGTTCGTTGAGGCGCAAGCCGCCATTACGGCCGCGCACCGTCTCCACCCAGCCGAGTTCGCCTAGTTGCTTGCTGAACGATCTTCATGAAGTGATTCTTGGAAATGCCGTACGCGTCGGAAATTTCCTGAATGGTGGACAAGCGACGGACGCACCGACAGATAGAGCAGAACGCGCAACGAGTAATCGGTATAATCGGTCAGTTGCATGGTGGCGTGCGAAGGGGTTGGGCGCAAAGGCGCATCGTGAGTTTAGGACGCGAATGCGCTGCGAGAAAATAATGCAGCTTCGAATCCGCATGGCTACAGTGGACGATGAACCCGGCAACCTCGCTAGTCCATCGAACCAATGAAATTGCACTGATCTAAAGGTGCATGGGCAAATGAATCTGACTGAAGCCGAGCGCGAAGAACCGCTGTCGATGCAGCGCAGCCGAACGATGGCCGTTGGCCAAGTGAGGCAAGCGCGGTTGATCCTGCTGCTCGACGAAAGGGCCTCGCGCGGGGCGATCATGAACGAATTGCGATGCGATTCGCGTTTCATTACCATATGGCAAACCCGTTTTGCCGGTGAGCGTCTGGCGGGCCTG
>LELG01000216.1 GCA_001045575.1 Candidatus Burkholderia pumila | reverse complement strand
ACCGCGTCAACATGCGAATCCTCGATCGTGCTCGGCGCGCCGGGGCGCGGCGCATCGAGCAGACCATCCAAACGATAAGCAACAAAGTCTGCCGGCCACTTCGAAACGGTTTGTTGAGTGATTCGCAGTTTTGCCAAAACATCCTTATTGTCGACGCCCTTCGCGCACGCCAGCACAATCCGCGCTCGCAACGCCAACGCCTGCGCTGTCTTGCGACGCATTGTCAATGCCTTGAGTTGTTCGCGCTCCGAGTCACTCAACACGAGTTCCGCCTTGGGTCTTCCGCTCTTCGCCACCTCTTGAAGTACGTGCCGTCCATCGCACAGTAAGCAGCTAATCATTCAATTAATTTTTAACTCACAACACTAGCTACGTTTTTATCTCTTTGACGACCGGAATGCCGCTGCTGCGCGCATCCCACTTCTATGCAAAGCTTAAGGCTTGCCACGGAGATCAAGCGTCATGAACCGCGAACCTTCCCTGCGTCATCCACTGCTCGAACGCCTCGCCGAAGCGCGTCGCGTCACCGATGAGCTGTTCGATATCGTCAAGCCAGACCATCTGTACGACAGGCCGATCGCCGAGCGGCACCGGATCGTATTTTACATCGGGCATCTCGAAGCGTTCGATCGCAATCTCTTCGATCAGCGCCTGTTCGATCTGCCAAACTCTAACGCGGCTTACGATCAACTCTTCGCATTCGGCATCGATCCCGTCGATGGCGGTCTGCCCACCGATCAGCCCGCCGACTGGCCGACGCTCGATCAGGTCCGTGAATACTGCGACCGCGTGCGCGCAGATATCGACGGCAAATTCGATCCCATCCAGCTTGTCGCGAATCCCGTTTCTCCCGGCGAATCGCCCGCGCAATTGCTTGAAGTGGCCATCGAGCATCGGCTGATGCACGCGGAAACGCTGGCGTACATGCTGCATCAATTGCCCATTGACTGGAAAATCCCGCCGGCGGATGCGCTTTCCGAGCGCACCTCGGATCGCGCGATCGCGCAAGAGACCGTGCACGTGCCCGCCGGCGTGGCGACGCTCGGTCTAGCGCGAGAGAGCGGCGTGTTTGGCTGGGACAACGAGTTCGATGCAGTGCGCGTCGAGGTACCTGATTTCGAAATCGACCGCTTCATGGTGACGAACGGCGACTATCTGCGCTTCATCGATGCGGGCGGCTACTGGCACCGCGATTTCTGGAGCGACGAAGACTGGGCGTGGAAGGAAGAAGCGCGCATCGCGCATCCGGCGTTCTGGATTCCCGGCAAAACCGGCTGGAAGCTGCGTACGATGTTCGACGAGATCGACCTGCCGCTCGACTGGCCGGTCTATGTCAGCTACGCGGAAGCGCACGCCTACGCGCGCTGGGCCGGCAAGGCGCTGCCGACCGAGGCGCAATGGCAGCGCGCGGCATCGAGCGCGCCGCACGTTGCGGAAGGCAATTTCGATTTCCGCCGATGGGATCCGTCGTCGGTGCAGGCGCATCCGGAGAACACGAGCGCATTCGGTGTGGAAGGCCAGTTCGGCAATGGCTGGGAATGGACATCGACTAAGTTCGGACCGCTGAATGGTTTCGAGGCGTTTCCGTTCTATCTCGGCTATTCGGCCAACTTCTACGATGACAAGCACTTCGTCATCAAGGGCGGTTCGCCGCGCACGGCGGCGTGCATATTAAGGCCGAGTTTTCGCAACTGGTTCCAGGGGCATTATCAGTATGTTTATGCGGGATTCCGGTGTGTGAGCGTGTGACGGGTAAGGCGTAAGTCGCAACGAAACCCTGGAGATTATACAACGCTACTAGCAGCCGATTCTCGCCTTTGTTCGCTCTTTCTGAAGGAAGCGACGCGCCTGTTTATTTCAAGTGCCTGGAGAGACAGTTGTTGTAGTCGGCCGGTCCATTGACATACTTTTCGAGATGTCTGCATCCACACGCCGGAGCGTGTGGCCTTGCCTGAGCCCCCGTTTCCGCAAGGCACGCTCGCCACTTTCAACAACGGACCTGGCTCACACCAGGTCCGTCATTCTCTGACCACGAATGCAAGCCGAACTTACCTAAGTTCCCACTTCATGAAATCTCGCCCGGAAGATCTTGCATGACATGAAGTTTTTACTCGAGTTGTCGAAAGGCTTCCGTCGAAGCGACATTCAAGACACATCGAAGGCGCGCGTATGCGCTGCTGCGACTATTCGAGGAGACGGCTTATGCGTTAGATCTGCGTTGCCACCATTCTGATGCTCGCCACGGCAGTCGCCCATGCCGAAGATTCCAGCATGCCGGCCACTCAGGCACAAGGCGCGCAGATTCCGGCTCTCAAGGTGTACGATGAATCACAGACTCATTGGCCCACTTACTCCGTACAACGGAGCGGATGGCGTCTATATGACGATCAACGGCGCGACGACATTCGTGCGCATCGGCCGGCCGACAGATGCTGCCGGCAATTCAACGTCGTCGTCGAACTTCGTCTGGTCCACGCTCAACACTGTCAACTTCGAAACCGCGGACTGCAGCGGATAGCTGGTCATCAACTACGACTCGAACTGGCCACGCTCGTCAGTCGCAGTTCGTCAGGGCTACGATGTCGTGGTCTACGTCGGCAGCGATATGAACAACGCCCATTTCCACGGCGTCGGCCCTGAAGGAACGTCCTGCACCGCATTCAAGGCGACCATGCAGAGGTCAGGCCGGAATCGAGCTTTGCCGTGTCACCGCGCTATCCGGAACCGCTGACGATCGATTACTGATTGACTCTCACTCTCGCAAAGCACGCGAGAAGTGCGTGAGTTGCATACGAAACGGAGGAGCGACCGACGCGTAGTATTCCTGTTTTTGTCCTGCTTCTGGCGAGCATGGGGACTGCGTGTGCGCAGGACGCAGCCAATTCATCGCAGGCTTCCGAGCAAGCCAGTCAGGCGGGCGTTTTGAAGGTATTCGATGCACAAGGCAAACCGATCGGACCCGTCGAAAGCTATGAGCGCACGCAAAGCGTCTATCTGAAATTCGGACAAGCCACTGTGTTCATACCGCTGCGGCACAAAAAGGTATCCGCGAGTCAGTTATCGGAGTCGCAGTTCGAATGGGCGAACGACACTGGAGCCACGTTTTCTTCGTCGGATTGCAGCGGTGCGCCGCTCATCATGATCGGATCGTCGCCGCGGCCAGTCGAAGTCGTAAGAACGGGGGCGGATATGACCGCATATATCGCCGGTCCCGGCTACGGCAGTCCGCTCACCACGAACTCGTATATCTCGTATGACGGCTCGTGCTTGACGGGTAGCCGTTCGGTTGCCTCGTATTGGACGCCGCAGACATCGTTCCCGCTCACGCAACACTATCCCGAGCTGCTGACGGTTCATTATTGAATGTGGTCGCCGTGACTGACGCTTAGACTGACCATGAAGAAAGCGCTTATCGCAACGCTGGCCCTGCTCGGCGCGAGCCTGACCCACGCCACGCCCAGACGGTAGCGGATGGCGTTGCGCCCGACACGCCGCCCAAAGTACTCGATGCGGGCGACCACGACGTCGGCACGCTCTTTCACTTCCAGTACAACTATGGGCCACTTATCACGCAGGGTAACACGTGCTTCGTCGTGTCCTTGCAGCGCAAAACGACGACTGACGATCCTGGTGATATCAAGGCACCTTCATCGGCGTCGCAATTCATTTATCACAGCCTCGACACGCAGCTCTACTACACGTCGACGGATTGCAGCGGCGATCCAATCGTGATGTCCTTCGCCCTCAATCGTGGTGCGCGATGGCTGCGAGCGGCACGGCTTCGCAGTCATTCAGCGTCGCATCGGAACGGGGCACGCAAACCCGGACCTGCACGACGCTGGCCACGCCCACGCAACGCATGGGCTGGCCCACGGGAAGCAAAATCGTGCTGAGCCGGGACTATCCGGAACCACTGACGATCAGCTACTGATTCGTGAATGCGGGACCCGTCGTCCTACGCTCAGGCAAATACGCGTGATGAATGACGGATGTGCATCGCTCTCGCGCACGCCCGCTGCACAAAGCCGGGAGCGAACACGATCGATGTAGAATGATGACCACGTGTTCCTGACGAGGCATCTCGCCCTCGCATAACCGGGTCATCGACATTCCAGTCGCTTGGCGACATTGTTGGCAGCAGGTTCGTCTTCACGGGCGACACCGAAACGCGCCGCTTCCGGCAGGCTATCATTATGGCAGCGGCCCAGGTGTTGGCGGCCATCCAGCCCGGTACGCTGGTCGAGATGTGGCGGGCTTTGCAGGCGTGTCATCGGGCGAATGTCATCGTCATATGCCAGGCTGCCAATACCGGGCTGACGGGCGGATCGACGCATGCCGCCGACGGCTACGACCGTCCGGTCGTCGTCATCAACGGCATGCGATCGCGGCGGCTGGATGTGATCCGCAATGGCGAGCAGCTGATCTGTCAGCCAGGCGACGCTGGATCAACTGGAGAAGCGTCTTTAGCCGCTCAGGCGCGAACTGCATTCGGTGATCGGCTCCAGTTGCATTGGCGCTTCGATGACGGGCGGCATCTGCAATAACTCGGGCGGCTCCCTGATTCGCCGCGGCCCCGCGGTTACTCAGTTGTCGATCCACGTGCGCATCACGGCGGAGGGCGAACTGAAACTCGTCAATCACCTTGGCATCGGTCTGGGCGACTCCGCCGAAGCCATTCTCGGTCGTTTGGATACAGGCGAACTTCCCGGCGATATTCCGGCCGCCACCGGGCGGCTCGCGTCCGATCACGAGTACAGCAAGCATGTGCATGATCTCGCTGCATCGACGTCTGCGCGTTTCAATGCGGACCCGCGCCGGCTCATCGAATACCGCAATCGGTTCGAGCATCATCTGTTGCTGAAGATGGGTAACGACGGCGTGCAGGAGGCGCGCACCTATCTGCAAACGCGCTTCCCGACGCAAATGGGCGACTACTTCGAATGCACGCCCGAAGAAGGCACGGCGGCGTTTCTCAACCGCTTCGCCATTGGCGGCGCGATGGTTCGCTAGCGCGCGGTTCATCCGCGCACCGTGGAGGATATCGTCGCGCTCGATATCGCCCTGTCGTGCAATGCGGCCGACTGGTTCGAACGTCTGCCGCCGCATATCGTGAAGGACATTGAATTCACGATGTATTGCGGGCATTTCTTCTGTCATGTGTTGCACCAGGAAATCTGGTGAAGAAGGGAGTCGACTGCGAGCGGATCAAGGGACGGATGACGCGATCGTGCCTGTCCGCCCGTCTCCTATAATAGACAACTCCTTCACCGTCTCGTCCATACATGCTTCTCGCGAAGACTTGTCCCGGCAGATGTGCATGTTCTTGCCGTCGAGCCCCGCGGATATGTCGCTGCTTTTGACGGCTAATGGCGACGTTTGAATCTTGCTGACAGGGTAGATTCTCATCGAAACCGTCTTCCGTTGCCGTGATGACCCAGGTTCTTTACGGCGACATCCCGACATAGCGCCATTCATGATCATGCGCGACCGGATTGATGTGCCGCACCAGTCGAAAACCATCGGATGACGCACAATCGTAAATATCGATGGAACCGTCGTCGGCTAGCGCGGCGCACTTTTTACTTTCCTAACTGAAGGCCATACTGCGCGTTATCCCGTGGACCGTCCTAACGGCGTTACTGCCTGAAAATTCATGTATGAACCAAACGATTCCACCAGCCTGTTTGCTGACAATTGCCAGTTGGGTGTCGTCCGGTGAAAATACGAGCCGATCCACCTGTCTTATCGTCTCCTGTTTCCTCTTTCGAAATATCCCGCACTTGTTCCGACTGGGTTTCGAGATCGCGCACGTGAACATAAACCTTGTAATTGTCGACGCCCTTCTCAATGTCGACATACGCGACCATCCGCCCGTCAGCGCTCAAAGCAAAGCTTCCAACTTGCCCGAGCGCATGAATCTGCTCCTGCCTGGATAAGCCATCCTCATCGATTCGCCAGACTAGTCCATTAAACCCAAATAAATTGCACTGGATGCGTCGAGTTGGATCGGAATACTTCCACTTCAGTGGGACAGCCTGCTTGTTGTATTGACGGATGTAGCGCATGAGCTTCTTGTCGAGATCTTTGATGCTGTTGAATATCCAGCGCGTGATGACGTCGCGCTGGATGCGGGCAAACCCGTTCTCGACCTGATTGAGCCATGACGAATACGTGGGGGTGTAATGCATCGAGACGTTCGTATGGTTAGCCAGAAAAGTTTGAACGAC
>LELG01000215.1 GCA_001045575.1 Candidatus Burkholderia pumila | reverse complement strand
TTGACGAGCTGAACTACCTTCGTCTGGAGAACGCGTACCTAAAAAACTCGACGCCTCGGTTCGAGCGAGCAGACGGCAAGCGCACGAGCGCGAGCGTAAATCGTGCTTGAACTGAGGTGGCAGTACCTGCTCGCAGGTCTGTTGAGAGCTTCCGGCCTGGCTCGCCGCACCTTTTACTACCAGCAGAAGGCGCTGCAAATGAATCAAGCTGAAGCTCAAGGAGCTCAGCCCCGTCGATTACCGATACGTTATAAAAGGTGCTCTATAGCGAAATTCATCGTCTCTCCGAGCGCTTGACTGCTGCCATTGCTCGAATGGGAATGGATTGACCTGGAAAAACAGACGCGTGGTGTAGCCCGACCGTAAGACTGGGGGCATGTCCACGCTTTTGAGCGAAGAAGCCCTGGGCGAGAATTAAAGTAGGCGACCGAGCGGGCGCAAATGCGGATCGAGCAGCAGCCTCGCGTGAAATCTTGACGGCAATATCCGGACATACCGTTGTTGAGTGCTCGGACTGCACCTCATGCCGAGTTGCGACTATCCGGCCCTGCCCCCGACGGGCCGGCGTGCTCCGCTCAGCCTGATCACAACCAAGCAAAAGATCAAAGCAAGGTATCGGCAATACCCCTCCAGATAGATAGTATCAGATAGTGTCACCCGTAAATGGCCAGGTAATTGGGCCCATCGTCCGATTGCACATAAAAGCATGCGCTTCCGTCCGTGTGCCCAGGCGTGAGGATGACCTCTACGTTTCCCCAGCGGATTTCTCGCTTATCGAAGAGGCAATGACCGACCGATGCAAACCGGCTGACGGCGGGTTCCTCAAAGCGGTGACAGTACAGATCCGAACGAAACCTTGATTTGATCGCTGACAGACAGTTGGGCGCCTGCTTCGTCGTGGTGGCTGAGATATTGTGATAAGCTATCTTCCCAAGAGCTTCGATCGCCCCCCTTGACAGGTGATTTTCTTACCAAAACTGTAAAACAGGATGTTCCCTTCTGCCCGCAGGAGCAAATAAGCGTGCGAAGTTAAGCCCCCCCCCAAAGGGATGCTCCGCCTCTCTCTGCCGCAGGTCTGTATAAATCTGCTCCATGTTCCATCCTTGCGCCGTGCGATCCGCGACCGTCATCTACGCGGGTTGAAAGGTCAGTTCGAGCTCTGGAAAATAGGTGGCGAGCATGTGATGCATATATCGGCTGAGATTCGGGGTATTCCGTGCGAAGTCGCTGATCTCGGGGTGCATTTCTCTTGCCTGAAATATAGCGAGCGTCATGCCGATAACCACTGCATCAAACGAGGTCGGTTGATCTGTCCCCAGCAGATAGGTGTGGCCGCCCAGGATTTCCGATACGGCCTGAAGATCCTTGCAGGCCTTCTCTACGAGCTCGCTTAACGTGTAACGGGCAATGCCCTGGTCATAGCACCGCCTGGAACGGTCGGCACGTATTTCGTCAAAAGCAGCGGTAACGGGCGGTGGGAGTGCGGTCGGATCGACGACAGATGCTCGCAAAAGGAATTCCCAGCCGTTTTGATCATAGAATTCGTAATAGATAATGATCCAGTAGAGATGATCTTCCAGCGTGCGTTGAACCAGATGCCCCAAGGCTCGCTGCGTAGCGCTCAGATTGGCATCAGGATCAAACCGCGTCCTTTTAATTTTAAAATAGTTGATGATGAGATCGGAGTCGGTGAGCTTTACGTCGCCGACTCCGATGTAGGGTACCTTTCCGCGAGGCGCATCGTCAGTGTTCGTCACCGGGACGACCTCGTAGGGCACTTCAAATAGTTTGAAGTACGCTTCCAATTTGGTGGAAGGCGGTGAAAGAGTGGGCACGTAGCGCGCTACTTCGGGGTTGCCGACCGCGAATCGGTGCAGCTTCACGACAGTTTCGCTGTCGATACTGACTTTCTCATAGGGATTTTCATAGACGGGATAACGATGCATCGTTGACTCCTGAGCGGTGACCCAAAGATAAAGACCGGTGGTCGCATTGCAGGCGATTGCGGGGGAAAGCAAAGGCCCATATGGTAGTCTTCCCTAAGCTGTATACTTTCCTTTCCTACCAATTTGCATTTAAATGCAATCCCAACAATCCTGTCAACAATTATCTTCGGATCGGTACGAAAATTAATCCGAGCAGCAAGCCGCGTGGTCGCCCCAAGCAGATCGACGACAGCCACGTCCTCGAAGCCGTCCTGGGCGTGTTCTGGGAAAAAGGGTACGCGGGAGCTTCGCTTAGCGATCTTGCCAACGCTGCTGGCGTCAGCAGGCCCAGACTCTACGATGTCTTTCCTGACAAAGAGGCGATGTATCTTGCCGTCGTTGATCGTGTGATCGGCGATACCCAAGCCGCACTAGATGCTGCACTAGTGGCGGAGCGATCACTGAAAGACGAACTTTCTACTTTCTTCGAAATGTCAATCCATCACTATCTTTCCGGCGTGAAATCCCGGGGATGCCTGGTAACGTCGACCGCGCCAGCCGAGGCGATCGAGTCGCCAGCGGTGCAGCTGGCGCTGAAACGCCTCATCGCAGCACTCGACGAGGCGTTTGAGACGCGTTTCCGAATTGCTCAGGAGCGCGGTGAAAATGGCGCACCGATTTCGGCCGCCATGCTTGGGCGACAGGCCACAGCCGTTGTGCAGAGCTTGGCGCTTCGTGCACGCGGTGGTGCCCAAATTCGTGAGATGCAGGAGATTGCCGAAGCGGCTGTTCAATTGATGACGGTAAACTCTTGCTAGGTGCGTTTCCGACAGGCCAAGACATTCTCATTCACTGGCCCAATCGATGGCCTTGATGACGGTCGAATCCAGCCATGCCGCGACGTGCAAAAACTGAAGAACCGCCGTCGCCGGTTTTCGTCACCTTCGACGATCCTGCACAGCTTCGGCCACGGCGGCAGTTGTCGCCGCTCACTGACTGAAAGCCGTCTTGGCAGCACCGGACAGCTTGTCCATCGCTTCCTGCATGGGCGTTTCCGGCCAGGAAGCATGGCCGGTCGCGCTGTGTGCGCGTAGCGCCTCAATGCGCGAGCTTGCCCCTGACGGGCTTTTATCGCTCCCTCGCTCGGCTCGGCTGACGTCTACTGTCTCGATCAATTTGCGTGATTGGATCTTCGACTGTGTCACCGCCGTGTACTTTTGAAGTGTGGAGAGAATTGATGTGGGCCTGATAGGCTTCTTCGCTGGCATAGATCTCAAAGAAGCGCAGGCTGTTCGGCTTGTCCTTCTGGGCGACCAAGTAGATAGCCAGCACGCCGGGTTCAAGACGGATAGCGTCTTCCATTCCTTCTTTGACAGCGGCCTTGTAGGCGTCGAGGCGCGTGGGGTCGATCACCAGTTCGGCGATGCGCACGATTGTCTTGTCCGGCTCTTGGGCGTAAAGCGCACCTGCGCCAACGCTGCACATTAGGACTGTGGCAAGCGCCGCAGCACGAGGCACGCTCGCAACAGATACGCCAAACGCGGACATTATTTCGGGAGAGGCTCCCATGTGGCTCCCAGCTACGGATGCCGAAGTCCATCGGAAGTTTTGATGCGTCGCGTAACCCCTTGACTTATAAAGTATTTCTTGCCTACGCGGAATATCTATATTGCACTTGAAAGCGGACATTTTTTATAGCGTCGCCGCGCTTACCGACAGCCTGAGGCGCGATGAATGTGCTTGCGCGCCGTCGTCGCCGACAGTTCGGCACCCAGCAGAAACACCGCTGCCGTGCCGAGTAGTATAGTCACATCAGAATGATCGCGAGCGATCCCACCGCGCCGAACATGTTCGCCCCGTGCCTGCATGCTGCAAGTACAAGGAGAACAAGCGCTTACCCGCCTCGAATGAGACCGCGGCGGCTGTCGCGCCGAGCAAGGCATCGCACCAGAGCATGCGAGTGGTCGGGAGAAACTTGAGTAGAGCACGGTGAACGCAAACATCAGCATGCCGAGCGAGATCGCGCGCCGTGTAAGCGCCAACAGCACGATGAACGGATTGCCGTCGCCCAGCGCCCAGTGACCGAGCACTTTCGACGAGCGCATCGCGCACGAGCAGCGCGACGACGAGCAGACCCGCGCCGATCATCAGCCCGAACGACATCAGCCGCATGCGCAATATCGTGACGATGCTCTCGCGCGTGCTGACCATCGGCGTAGGACAGATCACGTTCAGCGCGCTATGCAGCGAAGAAAACGTCGCCGATACGCCTAGCAGCACGCCCGCCAGCGACAGGATCGCGGTGCTGCGCGCGATATGGGCATGCCATGCATTGGCGACGATGGCTTCCAGTGCACGTGCCACGTCCGCACCGACCACGCCGCTGATCTCGGCGAATAAACGGCCTTGCAGGCATCGGCGTCAAAGAAAATGCTCGCCACCGCAATCACGATAACGAGGTGGGCGCAAGCGAAAACGCGGCGAAAAACGCAATCGCCGCGAAGAACATGAGGCAGTGACATGAGGCAGTGGCCCTGCGTCCACTGCTTAATGGGATCGACCACCCAGGACAGCCAGCCGAACCGCGATGTGCGGCCCGACGCGATCGGCTGCGTTGATGTGGACGACGGCGGAGCGTCCTGGTTCATCGATGACGGTTTGCTAGTGCGCTAAAAAGCATCAACCGCCGATGTTAGCTCCGCCGCGCTTCTCCATGTAAAATCGCGTCTGCGCGTCTGTCAGGCGCGGTCGTCTTCCGCGGTAGGATCAGCGGTGTCGTTGTCCAGGCCGCGGATTTCGTTTTCGTCTTCCACTTCGTCGGGCAAAATATCGGCATCGGCTTCGAGGTTATGGTCGCCATCCGCCGATGTATCCTCGCCCGTGCCGTAGCGGTCCGTGTCGCTGTTCAGTTGCGCATCGGACTGGCCGAGCGCGTGCGCGTCGAGTTCGTCCTCAATGTCGCCCGGATGGCGCATTTCGCCTTGCACGTCCGAGCCGCTATCCGATGAATTGCTCGGTCCCAGTGCGCCCGTGCCGTGTCCATTGCCAATCTCGACCCCGCCCTCTTCGGGCGGATTATTTAACGTGCTTCCGCTCATCATTGACCTCCTTCGTATGTATCTCTGAACAGAGCGCAAGACACGTTCCCCGGACGCGAATGCATCGTATCGGCATAGGGGACGACTGTAGCGCCATACCCCCGCCACACCACCCGGCGCGATTCGGGAAATTGAGATTATGAGAGTCGAGGGACACCCGGCTGATCAAAGTAAGCAATGTTCAGCACGCTGTTGAGCAAACTGCCCCCCACTGTTGTGCCACCAGCGGCGACTGTTAGGCGCCACCTGTTGGGCCTCATGAGACGGCGCGCCGCGCATGCAGTTCCCGGTAGATTGCAGCCCCACGGCACCAGTGTTTAAGCTGGATTGCCCGCAACCGGTGACGCCTTTTATCCGGTTCTCGTCCATCATCGGCTCGCAGTTTCGCTTCACGCTTCCTCCCCCCACATCCGGTCACCTCGCGCAGTTACGCTTCGCTCGCTGTGATCAACTTGCGATGGGACTTGCACCCACGAGTGTGCGCCCATGCTGGGCGCACACTCCACTCAAAAAAAAAGCCGCTCACAAGGAGCGCCTTTTCACATTAAAACCTTGGTGCCCAGGGCCGGAATCGAACCGGCACGCCTTGCGGCGGGGGATTTTGAGTCCCCTGCGTCTACCAATTTCACCACCTGGGCAGCTTTAATTATGGCGCAAAACGTTGTCGCGGACAAGTAGTCCAGGCGCAAGTTACTGACTGAGATTCCAGCCCGACGTGATCGGTCGTGCTCGTGTTAACGACGCCGTTCGGCACCGCGAGTTCATGCGCTTTCTCCAGCTCCGAGTGCAGCGCGATGCGAAACTCCTTCGTCCCCGGCTTGCCGACCTTCAACGCCCGGCCGACCGCATCCTGAAAACGCGGATAAACGCTGGCCGCATCGCCGGCGAACTGCGTGACCGAGCCGAGCCTTTGCCATACTTCGCCTCGTAAGCATCGACGAAAGACAAAGCCGCTTTCTTCGACGGATGATCCGCCGGATGTGCCGGAGCTCAGCAAACTTGGTGAACTCGTTGAGCCAGCTATCGCCATAACTATCCGCGAAGCCGATGAAACCCACCGTCTTCACGCTATGATTGGCCATGCTGACCTGTTCCCCGCGTTTAGTACGATGACGATGTAGGAGTTCGTTCCAGAAAGAGAGGAACGGCAATGAAAAAGCGATTCACCGAAGAACAAATCATCGGCATTTT
The DNA here is from genome assembly GCA_001045575.1 of Candidatus Burkholderia pumila. GTDB lineage: Bacteria > Pseudomonadota > Gammaproteobacteria > Burkholderiales > Burkholderiaceae > Caballeronia > Caballeronia pumila. The sequence goes on along the minus strand of LELG01000215.1, from coordinate 17 downwards.
GAAGGAAGCCGAGACGG
>LELG01000214.1 GCA_001045575.1 Candidatus Burkholderia pumila | reverse complement strand
GTGACCGACCTCGGCATAGACAGGCCGTGCGCGGTGAGGAGAGAGGGGGCTCCAACGCATATTGTTTTCCGTCGAGCCGACATCCACGCCTGTCGCACGCGTCCGAAACGAATTGTGCAGACGCTCCCTAGCTTCAATGTCGAAGCTTCGCGGCGAGTCTGGAGCCGCGTGGAAGCGCATATCAGCCGAATGGCCATTGCTGGACGAGCACGCTCTTTTGCCCGATGCCCGCCCGCTACCATTTGATCGCCAAGTCAACACAATTTGTGCGTTCGATGAACTATTTCTTCTGGTTCCTGCTGAAACTCGGCGTGCCGATTCTCGGGCCGATCTTTATTCTTTTCCTGACAATCGTTTCGTTCGGCAGGGACACGGCGCACGAGTTAATCGTTGCCTCGGTGAAGAATGGTCAATTATACTAATTAGTTATTATACTCTTGTCGGCAGCGGTGAATATCGCATTTATTGAAGTTGTGGACGCTGAAATTACAATGATAATTTTGCTATCCTTATCTTTTTCGTTGTAGCCGTCACCTGTGTACTAAGTAGCGAATGCATCAGTTAAAGCGCACGAGCTTGAAATCTCGATACGCACGACGCTTGCTCGCGCCTTTACTGACTTCATGCTCAAAATGTCGATCGGTCTGACGACGTTCGCTGTCTTTGCGTATACGTTATTTGCGTATACGTTATCACACGCGATTTATTAACGACAACGACGAGATAATAGCATGTTTCTCAAACGTTGGATCAAGCGCTGGACGGATTGGATTATCAACTCATCGCAAGAAGAGTACGAGCGGTTTCAGCTATGTCTGGTCTCTTTCGTTGGCGGGATGGTCACTTCAACTTGCCTTTTCATGATCATGGTTTGCGCTCACGGTCGATGTGCTGCTGCGTAATCGACCTTCATCTTTCACTCTGCGCCCAACACTCCCAACGAACCCGCAGCGACCCCTTCTGCTATATTCTAAGTTATTATCGCTTTACTCGACCCAATCGCGTGGACAACCTCCCCTTATGGGCGCAAATTTGCGCCATTTTTCTGCTTCTTTTTCTTTCCGGCTTCTTCTCGATCTCCGAAACGTCGATGATGGCGCTCAATCGCCATCGGCTGAAATATCTGGCGAGCCAGGGATCGCTGCGCGCACGCACCACGCAAGGCCTGCTTGCCAAGACCGATCAGTTGCTGTCCGTCATTCTCATCGGCAATAATCTGATCAACACCATCATTCCGGTACTCACCACATCGATCGCGTTGCGCACCTTCGGGCACAACAACATCGTGCTGTCGATCACGACCGGTGTAATCGCGTTTCTAATCATCGTGTTCGCGGAGATTGCGCCGAAGATCGTCGGCGCGACATATCCGGAGAAGGTCGCGCTGCTCGCGAGTCTCGTGCTGGCGCCGCTGATGCGCATCGGCCGGCCGCTGATCTGGTTCGTCAATCTGTTCGCCAACGCGCTGCTGGCCGCGCTGCACATCAATACGAAAGCCAAGCGCGATCAGCGCATTTCGCCGGAAGAACTGCGCACCATCGTGCTCGAAACCGGCAGCTTCATGCCCACCAAGCACCGCAGTATCCTGCTGAACTTGTTCGATCTTGAGAACATCACCGTCGATGACGTGATGATCCCGCGCCGCCGCATCGAAGCGCTCGATTTCGATGCGTCCTTCGATCAGATCCTGCATCAGCTTGAGACGTGTTATCACAACAAGCTCGTCGTGTATCAGGGCGATATCGACCGCGTGCTCGGCGTGCTGCATGTGCGCAAGACGCTGTCGGCGCTGCATAACCAGGAACTCGAACGCGAGACGCTGTGCGAGCTTCTCACCGAGCCGTACTTCGTGCCCGCCGGCACGCCCGTGTTCCAGCAGTTGCAATACTTTCAGGAAAGCGGCCAGCGCATTGCCATCGTCGTGGATGAATACGGCGAACTGCAAGGGCTCGTGACGCCGGAAGACATCATCGAAGAACTGATCGGGGAATTCACGACGACCATTCCGTGCGGTGCAGGTTCGCGCGACGGCTGGGATGAAAATGGCGAATGCATCGTCGCGGGCAGCATGCCGTTGCGCGAACTCAATCGCTGGCTGAAGCTGACGCTACCGACCGATGGCCCGAAAACGCTCAACGGTCTCATCCTCGAAACGCTCGAAGACATACCGGATGGCGATGTGTCCGTGCTCATCGCGGGCGTACATTTCGAAGTCATGCGCCGCGACGATCAGGCCATCCGCACCGTGAAGATTTTCCGGCCGCCCGCATCGACATAGCCATTCGGCTGAATAGGCAAACCTGAAGACCAACGGGATGATCTGTTCACCACGACTTCCACGGCCTTCGCATGAACTCACCCGCTTTCATCACCGAATCCGGCGACGCCGCGCCCGCCGTCTCGCTGCTCACCGAAACGCTCACCGAAACGCTCAGCGAAGCCACGCTATGCAGCGCATCCGATATCCACGTCGAGCCGTTCGAGCATGACTGGCGCATCCGCTTGCGTGTCGATGGCGCGCGGCATGTGCTGCGTCATCCGCCATTGCATATGCGGAATGCCTCCGTCACGCGCATTAAAGTCCTGTCGCGCATGGATATCGCGGAGCGGCGCGTGCCGCAGGACGGGCGCTTGCTATCGCGTTGCCGGGCGGTCGGCAGGGCGACTATCGCGTGAATTCGTTGTCTACGCTGTTTGGCGAAAAGCTCGTTTTACGTCGGCTCGATGCGCTGCCGCCCGATCTGTCCTTGAACGCGCTCGGACTAAACGAGCAGCAAAGCGGCATCGTTGAGACGGCGATTCGCGTGCCGCACGGCCTCGTGCTCGTGACCGGTCCGACAGGCAGCGGCAAAACGTTGTCGCTCTATTGCTTCCTGCAAATGCTCAATGCCGAGGCGCGCAACATCTGCTCCGTCAAGGATCCCGCCGAGATTTAGCTTGCGAGCATCAATCAGGTCAGCGTGCGCGAGAAAGCCGGGCTGAACTTCGCCGTCGCGTTGCGTGCGTTCATGCGGCAGAATCCGGACGTCATCATGATCGGGGAGATTCGAGATGCCGAAACCGCCGACGTCGCCGTGAAAGCCGCGCAGACCGGCCATCTCGTGCTTTCGACGCTGCATACGAACGATGCACCCGCCGCTATCGCGCGGCTCATCGATATCGGTGTCGCGCCGTACAATCTCGCGTCGGCGCTTCGGCTCGTGACGGAGCAACGGCTCGTGCGCAAGCTGTGCGAAGCGTGCTGCGCGCCTTTCTTTCTTATTGACGCTCGATGACGGTTTTCGCCCTTTCGAGCCGCAAGGATGTCCGGCGTGTCACGGCATCGGGTATCGCGAGCGTGTTGGCGTGCATCAGTTGATGCCGGTATCCGATGCGCTGCGCGAAATGATCGTCGCACGCGCGGCAACGCATGAGATTATGCGGCAGGCGCAACTGGAAGGCATGCCGACTTTGCGCGACGCTCAGGCGCGACGCATCATCCCGCTCGAACTCGAAGCGCTGGACGATGCGCCGCCGCCGAAGGCATCATCGAACGATGTGACTATTTTTACGCGGCAGCTTGCGGGTTTGCTGCGCGCGGGCGCAGGCACGCGCAGCGGCCTGCCGCGAATTGTCAACGCCGTGGCACGCGATATCATACGCGGCGAGCCCTTCTCACAAGCTCTCGCGCATCATCCAGGGGCATTCGGCCCATTGTATTGCCAACTGATAGCAGTCGGCGAAGTCGCGGGCGCGCTGACGTATCTGGTCATCTTGCTCTTGCTCGCCATCACGTTGGGTTTGCTGATCGGCGTCGTGCCCACTTTCCACTTTCAAAACGATCTTCGACAACTTCGGTGCCGCGCTGCCCGCGTCGACACAATTCGTGCTCGCGCTGTCGGACGCGATCGCGCGACATACCGTGCCGTTCGCGGTGATGTGCGCGGGAATCGCTTTGATATTTACGCGCTGGTTGAAATGTTCACCGGAGGCACGCGAGGAAAGCCGACCACATCGCGCTGACTCTGCTGCTCGCGGGTCCGCTGTTGCGCTTGCTCGCCGTCGCACGATGGAGCCGCGCGCTCGGCACGCTTTTGGCAGCAGGTACATCGCTTTCCGATGCGTTCGATTCCCTGACGCAAGCCACTGGCAATCGCGTCTTCGGCAACGCAACGGTCGATATCGCCGCGCGCCTGCGCAATGGCGAACGCCTCGCCGCCGCAATGCGCGCGCCCCGCTGCTTCCCGCCCGACGTCGTGCAGCCAATCGCAGTCGCCGAATAATCCGGCTCGCTCGATTCGATGCTACTCGATCTCGCCACGTTTGCCGATCGTCAGGTCGATGAGCACATCGGCACATTTGCAAAGCCTCTGCGAGCTGCTCGTGGTCGCCATGCTGGGCGCGCTCGTGGGCGGCCTCGTCATTGCGATGCATCTTCCCATCATTCAGTTCGGCAACGTGGTGTAGCATCGCGGGCCAAAGCCTTCGCTTAATCGACATGCAGCCTTCTTACGATCCGACCGCCATTCATTTTGCGAATCCCTTCGAGCTTGCGTTCGCCGCGCTGCCGGTCGGCGCGCAATACGCGTTCGCGGTCATGTTCGGTCTGGTGATCGGCAGCTTTCTGACCGTGGTCGTGCATCGGCTTCCGGTGATACTTGAACGCGCGTGGCGCGCGGAAGTCGAAACGGAATTGTCCGAAGCGCCTCCGCCGCCAACCGACGCGTATCCCGAGTGCTTCAATCTCGCGGTTCCGCGCAGCGCGTGTTCGCATTGCGGCCATGTTTTGCGGGCGTGGGAAAACTTTCCGGTCGTCAGCTATCTCGTGCAGCGCGGCAAGTGTTCGTCGTGCGGAGCGCGCGTGAGTCCGCGTTATCCCCTGATCGAACTGACGACGGGCGCGCTCGCCGCGCTCGCACTGTTCGTCTACGGCCCGAGCTGGCTCGCACTCGCCGGATTCGGCCTATGCGCAACGCTGCTCGCGGCAAGCCTGATCGATTACAACACGCGCTATCTGCCGGATGTCCTGACGCTGCCGCTGCTGTGGGTGGGGCTCATCGTCAACTTCGGCACGAGCGGCTTCACATCGCTGCACGATGCCGTCGCGGGCGCGATCGCCGGTTATCTGTTCCTGTGGTGCGTGTACTGGCTGTTCAAGCTCGCACGCGACATCAAAGGCATGGGCTATGGCGACTTCAAGCTGCTCGCCGCGCTCGGCGCGTGGCTCGGCTGGCCCGCGCTGGCGCAAGTCGTGCTGATTTCGGCGGTGGCGGGCGCAACCGTCGGCACCATCGCAACGTGGCGCGGACGCATGCGCTTCGAGGAACCGTTGCCGTTCGGCCCGTTCATCGCAGCGGGCGGTGCGATCACGCTGTTCCTCGGCACGCCGCTCTACGCACTTTTCGGATGACGGAGGCACAACGCGATGTTCAGCATCGGATTGACGGGCGGAATCGGCAGCGGCAAGAGCACGGTCGCGGAAATGTTCGCGGTGCGCGGCGTGCCGCTCATCGATACGGATTTGATCGCGCATCAGGTGACCGCGCCGGGCGGCGCGGCCATGCCGCTCATCGCCAGCGAATTCGGCGATGACTTTCTCGCCGCAAACAGCGCGCTCGACCGCGCGAAAATGCGCACGCTCGTCTTTTCCGACGACACCGCGAAAGCGCGCCTCGAAGCCATCGTGCATCCGCTGATTTGCGCGGAAACCGAGCGTCAGCGCATGGCAGCGGGCGGCGCGTATCACATTGTCATGGTGCCGTTGCTAGTCGACTCGGGCGACTGGGCGACGCGCGTCAAGCGTGTGCTCGTCGTCGATTGTCCGGTCGAGACGCAGATCGCGCGTGTGATGAAGCGCAACGGCTTCACGCGCGAGCAAGTGCTGGCGATCATCGCCAGGCAAGCAACACGCGAGGCGCGAATCGCTGCCGCTGACGACATCATCATGAACAATGAAGCAGCGACTCTGGAAACGCTCGCACAACAAGTCGATGACCTGCATCAACGTTATCTCGCGCTCGCATCCCCTATGACGAAACAGCGCACGCTTGGCTACTAAAAAACCTCGAAAAAATTCCTTTTTCAGCGTGTAAATCGCCCTTTCGCACCTTAAATCGGCCCCGATTTGCTAGGGGTAGAATGCAGCATTAGAATGTGCTGACTGCGTGCGACGCGAGTCGCATCGACTGTAGGCGATGAGCCGACCTATTGGTGACTTCTGGTCACTCCTGTGAAAGTGGGAACTGGCAGCAGTACGCTGGAACTCACTATTGGTGAAAGCGGTTGTA
>LELG01000213.1 GCA_001045575.1 Candidatus Burkholderia pumila | reverse complement strand
GCCGCAGGGAGGAATTATCTCCCCGACGTTTTGGCTAATGTGACGCTGAATGCGTTGGAGTGCGACCTTCTGGCTCACCTAGAGGAGCGATTTGGACGCACGAAGACGAAGAAGCTGAAGGTAAATGTAGTGCGCTACGCGGACGACTTCGTGATCACCGGGGACTCGAAAGAGACGCTGGCGAACGTAGTTAGGCCTTGGATTGAAGCATTCCTCGCTGTTCGGAGGCTGCAACTATTGGAGGAAAACGCGGGTCACCACCCACATTGACGATGGCTTCGACTTCCTCGGGTGGAATTTCCGGAAGTACTCAGGAAAGCTGCTCATCACAAGTCAAGTAAGAAGAATGCGCAAGCGTTCTACCGCAAGGCCACGGTCGAGTGGGTGCGGAAGAAGTATTTCCGCACCCCTCGGCACCCGAACTTGGGTTTATGCAATTCCAGTGCCACGAAGCGATGGCAGCATGGGTTTGCTGGATCTGTATGACTTACCTGGTACAGAGATCCGGCCACACAACAAGGTCAAAGGGGGGATATAACTCCTTCGATCCTGTATGGTATGGGAACAATATGGCGGCGAGCACCTGCGACAACAGCGCCTGTGGTATTCGCGGCGCTATCACAAGCAGTGGGCGAGCTCTTCATGTCGCAGAGAGGCTTGTGTGCGCACTGTGGCGGCGCTTTAACGGAGGAAACGGGCTGGCATGACCATCATCTGGAGTACCGGATGCTTGGTGGCTCGGACGCTCTCCAATCGTGTATTGCTTCACCCTAACTGTCATCAACAGTTGCACGCTGGCAACCTTGCAGTAACGAAGCCGGCTCCGCTACAGTGATGTAGCGGGGCTTCGATAGTTTTTTTGTAGGCTTGAGCTGTAGGCGGGAAAACTCGCACGTACGGTTATTAGTAGGGGACGCTCTTCCACGAGGAAGGTGCCTGCCTATCCTCCATGGTCGACGGATTCTGGCTCAACGCGGGGACATCGTTTCGTGAAGCGTGCATGGTTTCTGGGCTGCATCCTCGGCGTGAGCGTCGTATTGAGCGGGTGCGGCAAGGACGCGCCGCACAGCGAGGTTCAGGAACCGGTCGCATCCGCCACCAGCCAGGCGCCGCAAGCGTCAGATGCACCCGTGCAGCACACGCCGTCTGCGGTCAACCGCCAAGAGCAGGCGCAGCAGCCGGACGGATTCAGCATCGTCCGGGTCGCGGAACTGCCCCGGCAGGCGGCCGTGACGCTGCAACGGATCGAGGCTGACGGTCCTTTCCCTTATGGGAAGGACGGCGTCGTGTTCGGCAACCACGAACGTATGCTGCCGTGGCATCCATGCGGCTACTACCATGAATAGACGGTTCCCACGCCTCGCGCCAGAGATCGTGGTGCGAGCAAATCGGGATTGCTACTACGCGGACGGACGACCACTACGCCAGATTCGAACGGATTGCGGATTAACTACGGGATTTACGGCATGAGCGACAACATCTACGCGCACGACCACGGCGTCGCGAGTGATTTTCTCGCCACTGGCGATTGCAATCTGTTCCAGCGAGTACTGCGGCTACGCATGACAGAACACGACATTAGACTCGAGGACGAGACCCATCCGCTGGAATCGCATCTGGCGCAGCCCGCGCATCCTGACGAGGAGCCCGAGGCGCTGTTCGCAACCGTGAGGCCGAACATCGTTCAGTCTATTCGGGCGTTTCGCGTGCAGGATCTAGCCTACGAAGCCAACAAGCTGGGTCAGCACTTTCTGTATGCCTATCTCGGTCAGGCGCAGAGCAAGCAGGAAGTGCTGGAGACGATCGCCACGTCGTTTCTGTTTCCCAAGCACTTCGGCAAGAATTACGACGCACTTTACGACTCGCTGACTGACTTCGTGTACAAGGCGGGATCGCAGCCGGGCTTCGTTATCGTTCTGGAGCAACTGCCGATCGCGCAGAAATTCGACAAGGAAGGCCGCGAAGTCCTGCTCGACGTCTTCCGTGACGCCGCCGAGTTTTGGGCGGAGCGTAAAGTGGCGTTCCGGGTTTTTTACTCGTTCGTCTGACGCCGAACTTCGCGCGTTTCAGCGGAAAACAGCCTGGAGGACTAACGTCCTCCAGGCTGTTTTCGTTTTCCGACGCCGTTTCCTTTACCAGCCGCCCCAGCGTGCGGCCAGTGCCGCCAGCACCGCAATACCCGCCGTCTCCTTGCGCAGTACACGCGGCCCGAGTCCGAGCGATGAAAACCCCGCGCCGATGATCGTTTCCTCTTCCGCCGGCGAAAATCTGGCTTCCGGACCGATCAGCAACGTCACCTGAGCGCGCGGCGAATTCGCGGGAAGGGAATCGAAGCTCAGTTCGGCGCGCGGCGACAGCAGCAGGCGCAGCTCGCCTTCCTCGACTGCGGGCAGGCCGCCGAGCCAAGCATTCAGATCGCGCGGTGCCCAGTTCCACGCACTTCTCAATCAGCCAGTCGATCTTGTCGCCGCCCGCGACGCCTTGAGCCAGCACGACGCGATAAGGCGGCTCCGATTCGCGCGGATCGTGTTCGCCGATGCGCGCCGTCGCCGCGCGTTTGGCGATATCGATAAGCTCTCGGCGCGGTACTCGCCGCCGCGGCCATCGAACGGGGTAACGGCGTCGCCGGTCTGCAGGCGCAGCACGTGGAGGTGGCGCACGACATCGTCGGGAAGGGTGAGGAGTTGGCCTGCGGGCAGCGGGCCATCAACATGAAAACGTGGCATGGAAATGTCGATCGCAGACGAATTAGTCCGCGAATAGGTGTGTGCCGCGCCGAGACTCAGCCCAGATGCCGCGCAATCGCCCAGCGATAACCGTTCGAATTTTCGAATTGCGCGAAGCGGTCGCCCCAGAACTGGTCCTGCGGCTCTATCAGCGCCTTTCGCGGCGACTGCGAGCGCCTGGGAAAAGTCGCGTCCACCTCGTCGACGTAGAGGTAGAAGGACTGCGGCGCCATTTGTCCCGCGCTCTTCGGCGTGCGAGCCGTATGCGTCTTCGAGTGCGAACATCACGATCAACTGACCGCGATAAGTCATCTCCACATGAATGATGGTGCCGTCGTCATTCACACTGTCGCGCACGGTGAGATAGGGCGTCAGCCAGGGCACATCGGCCGGGCGAGGGTCGGTCATCGAAAGCACTCCTTGAACCTTGCAGCACTCGTGCGCTGAAACGGTTGAAAAGCATTTGCCATGAAGCCCGGCAACGATCGGAAGGTTGCCGGCGGCTGGCCGGACGGGTAAGAGCGTGATTGCACGTCGCAGCGGCCGTGTGTACCCGCGCGCCGGCGTTGCGCTGCACGTAACGTGCCCGGGGCTTTTCGAGTTGTGCGCGCGCTTTCGAACGAGAAATTGGCGGCAGGAAGGGCGCGTGTCAATCGGACCACTCTGTTAGAATGCCTCCCGATCCTCGTCGTTCCGGTCCTGAAAATGTTGTGTGCCGCGGGTCCGGTGCGTTACCTGGATTCACCTCGGATCATTTCTGCACCTGCCCGAAAGCACTCGAAACACATGACGATCCCGATCTCCAGCCAGTCCGCCCTTATGGCCAACACAATCCGCGCGCTCGCCATGGACGCCGTTCAACAAGCCAATGCCGATTACTCCGGCATGCCCATGGGCATGCCGGAAATCGGCGTCGCGCTCTGGTCGCGTCATCTGAAGCACAACCCGGTGAACCTGCACTGGTTCGACCGCCACCGTTTCGTTCTGTCGAACGGCCATGGTTCCATGCTGCTGTACGCACTCCTACACCTCACCGGCTACGACTTGCCGATGAGCGAACTGAAGAATTTCCGCCAGCTGCATTCGAAGACGCCGGGCGTCGAGACGACCACGGGCCCGCTGGGCCAGGGCGTCGGCAATGCGGTCGGCATGGCGCTCGTGGAAGCGCTGCTCGCCGCCGAATTCAACAAGACCGACGCGAAGATCGTCGATTACTACACGTACGTTTTCCTCGGCGACGGCTGCCTGATGGAAGGTCTCTCGCACGAAGCCTGTTCCCTCGCGGGCACACTCAAGCCGAACAAGCTGATCGCGCTGTACGATGACAACGGCATTTCCATCGATGGCCACGTCGAGCACTGGTTCCACGACGACACGCCCAAGCGCTTCGAAGCGTACGGCTGGAACGTGATCCGCGGCATCGACGGCCATGATGTCGATGCGGTGGATGCCGCCATCGCACAAGCTAAAAAGTCGGACAAGCCGACGCTGATCTGCTGCCGCACGGTCATCGGCAAGGGCGCGCCGACGAAGGCGGGCGGTCACGACGCGCACGGCGCACCGCTCGGCGACAAGGAAATCGCGGCGACGCGCGCGGCGATCGGCTGGGAATACGGTGCGTTCGAGATTCCGCAGGAAGTGTGTGCGTCGTGGGACGCGAAGGAGCAAGGCTCGCACGCGAGAAGCGAATGGAACAAGGCGTTCGACGTTTACAAGTCGAAGTACGCAGCAGAAGGTGCTGAATTCACGCGCCGCATGAACGGCGAACTGCCCGCGAACTGGGCCGAAGCCGCCGCGAAGATCATCGAAAACGCGAATCAGAAGGCTGAGACCATTGCGATGCGCAAGGCATCGCAGAACACGATCGAAGGTCTGGCAGCCGCGCTGCCGGAATTGCTCGGCGGTTCGGCTGACCTGACCGGCTCGAATCTCACGAACTGGAAGGCTTTTAGGGCCGTTCGCGCGGTGGGCGATGAAGAGAAAGAGAACGCCAACCCGAATCACGCGGCATCCAGTGGGGTAATCACATCAACTCAACTACGGCGTGCGCGAGTTCGGCATGTCAGCGGTCATCAACGGGATTTCGCTGCACGGCGGCTATCGTCCGTTCGGCGGCACGTTCCTGACGTTCTCGGACTATAGCGGCAACGCGCTGCACGTCGCCGCGCTGATGAAGTCGCGCTCGATCTCTTCGTGTTCACGCACGATTCCATCGGCCTGGAAGGCGGCGTGTCGGTATAGCACGTTCAGCGGGCCGCACCGGCCGGCGCGTTGTTCAAGCACTTCGGCTTCACGGTCGAGAACATCGTTGCGACGGCGCAGAGCGTTCTGAATGCCGCTTGTGAGCGCTTGCCTCAGTGGAGAAGGTTTTTTTAAGCCAAGGAGATAGACCATGACGATTCGCGTTGCAATCAACGGCTACGGCCGCATCGGCCGCAACACGCTGCGCGCTTTCTATGAAAACGGCAAGAAGCACGATATCGAGATCGTCGCTATCAACGATCTGGGCGATGCCAAGACCAACGCGCACCTGACGCAGTACGACACGGCGCACGGCAAGTTCCCGGGTGAAGTGTCGGTGGATGGCGATTACCTCGTCGTCAACGGCGACAAGATCCGCGTGCTGGCCAACCGCAACCCGGCCGAATTGCCGTGGGGCGAATTGAACGTCGACGTGGTGTTCGAGTGCACGGGCTTCTTCACGACGAAGGAAAAGGCCAGCGCCCACCTGAAGGGCGGCGCGAAGAAGGTCATCATCTCGGCGCCGGGCGGCAAGGATGTGGACGCGACCATCGTCTATGGTGTAAACCATAACGTGTTGAAGGCATCGGACACGGTCATCTCGAATGCATCATGCACGACGAACTGTCTTGCGCCGATGGTCAGGCCGCTAAACGACAAGATCGGTCTAGTGAATGGTCTGATGACCACGATCCACGCCTATACGAACGATCAGGTTCTGACCGACGTGTATCACGAAGACCTGCGCCGCTCGCGCTCGGCCACGCACAGTCAGATTCCGACGAAGACGGGCGCTGCATCGGCGGTCGGCTTGGTGCTGCCGGAACTGAACGGCAAGCTCGACGGCTACGCCATCCGCGTCCCGACCATCAACGTGTCCGTCGTCGATCTGTCGTTCATCGCCGCGCGCGATACGACGGTCGAGGAAGCGAACCAGATCATGAAGGAAGCGTCGGAAGGCGCGCTGAAGGGCGTGCTCGGTTACAACGACGCGCCGCTGGTGTCGATCGACTACAATCATAATCCGGCTTCGTCCACGTTCGATGCAACGCTGACGAAAGTGTCGGGCCGTCTCGTGAAGGTGTCGAGCTGGTACGATAACGAGTGGGGTTTCTCGAACCGCATGCTGGATACGGCGGTTGCTTTGGCAACCGCGAAGTAAGTTTTTACGCTGCCTTTACGCTGCCATGCGTTAGATGAAAAGCCTGCAAATTGAACTGCACCCCAGAGTGCACTGCACCCCAGAGGTTGGAGATTGATCCAACCTTTGGGGTGTTTTTCATGGCGAAGTACACAGAGCAGTTCAAGCTGGCAGTTGTAGAGGAGTAGGAGTCGGGGGAGTGGGATCTCGGAG
>LELG01000212.1 GCA_001045575.1 Candidatus Burkholderia pumila | reverse complement strand
TTAAACACTGGCGCCGTGGGGCTGCCATCTACCGGCAACTGCGTGCGCTGGGCGCGCCGTCTCATGAGGTCCAACAGGTGGCGGCCAACAGTCGCCGCTGGCGGCGCAACAGTGGGCAGTTGCTCAATAGCGTGCTGAACCTTGCTTACTTTGATCAACTGGGCGTCCCTCGACTCTCATAACCTCAACTCAACTTCCCGAACCGCCCGGTGCGGGGAACCCCCCATGCCGGGTAGTGCGGCAGGGGCACGGTGCTACAGCCGTACCCTATGCCGCTCTGTATCTCTGCATGATTTGCGTTTTTCGCGTTCGCGCGCCTCCTGGCCGAATGGCTATCGGCGGTTTTGCCCGCATATGCGTTGATAGAATTCGTTATTCCTTTCTCGTCGCAATACGCTTTCCGCCATGTCCCGCTCGCTCGAAATACTCAACGAAATCTTCGGCTACCCCGCGTTTCGCGGACAGCAGGGGGACATCGTCGAGCACGTCGCGGGCGGCGGCGACTGTCTCGTGTTGATGCCGACGGGCGGCGGGAAATCGCTCTGTTATCAGATTCCTTCTTTGGTTCGTAAGGAGGCTGGGTTCGGCGCGAGCATCGTGGTGTCGCCGCTGATTGCGCTAATGTTGGATCAGGTTGCGGCGCTGACCGAAGTCGGCGTGCGCGCGGCGTGCCTCAATTCGACGCTGTCAGGCGCCGAAGCTGCGGCCACCGAGCGCGCGCTGCGTAATGGCGAGATCGATCTTTTGTATGTCGCGCCCGAGCGGCTGAATACGCCGCGATTTCTCGACGTGCTGGAAAGCTCGCCAATCGGTCTGTTTGCGATCGATGAAGCGCATTGTGTGTCGCAATGGGGACACGACTTCCGGCCTGAATATATTCAGCTTTCCGTGTTGCACGAGCGATTCCCGAATGTGCCGCGCATCGCGCTCACGGCCACAGCGGATGCGATCACGCGTGATGAAATCGTCCATCGTCTCGCGCTCAATGATGCGCGCATCTTCGTATTGAGTTTCGATCGGCCGAACATTCGTTATCGGATCGTTAAAAAGGACAATGCGCGTTCCCAACTGCTCGACTTCATCCGCGCCGAGCACACGAACAAGGACGGAACGACGGACGCCGGCGTCGTGTATTGCCTGTCGCGTCGCAAGGTTGAAGAGACTGCCGATTGGCTGAAAGGGCAGGGTATTCGCGCGCTGCCGTACCACGCTGGGATGGAGTTCGAAGTCCGCCAGAAGCATCAGGAGATGTTTCAGCGCGAAGAAGGCATCGTGATGTGCGCGACGATTGCGTTCGGTATGGGCATTGACAAGCCGGACGTGCGGTTCGTGGCGCATCTCGATTTGCCGAAGAGCGTCGAAGGCTATTACCAGGAAACCGGTCGCGCGGGCCGCGACGGCCTGCCGGCGAATGCGTGGATGGCGTACGGTCTCGGCGATGTCTTGCAGCAGCGCAAGATGATCGACGAATCCGACGCCGATGATGCGCACAAGCGCGCGCAAACGGGAAAGCTCGATGCGCTGCTCGGTTTGTGCGAAGTGACGTCGTGCCGGCGCGTGCGCTTGCTGGCGTACTTCGGCGAGACAAGCAAGCCGTGCGGTAATTGCGATACATGTCTGGAACCGCCCGCATCGTGGGACGCGACGCGCGAGGCGCAGATGGCGTTGTCATGTGTTTACCGCGCGCAAAAAGCGAGCGGATTCAATTTTGGCGCGGGGCATTTGATCGACGTGCTGCGCGGCGCGCGCAACGAGAAAATCTTGCAGCGCGGCCACGAAAAGCTCTCGACGTTCGGCGTCGGCGCGGCGTTATCCGAGCCGGAATGGCGCGCGGTGTTCCGGCAACTCGTCGCGTTCGGCTATCTCGCCGTTGATCATGAAGGCTTCGGCGCGCTCGTTCTGACCGACGCGAGCAAGCCCGTGCTGAAGGGCGAACAGCACGTCACGCTTTGTAAGTACGTGAAATCGGTGCGCAGCCGCCAGTCGTCCAGCCGAACCGGCGAACTCGCCGATCCGACGGCGGGCATGTCGCCGCATCAAAAGCTGCGCTGGGACCGCTTGCAGACGTGGCGCTTGGAAACCGCAAAGGCGGACGGCGTGCCAGCCTACGTTATCTTCCACGACGCGACACTCGCCGAAATCGCCCGCAGCGACCCCAACACCATCGACGATTTGCGACACATTCCGGGGATTGGCGTCCGTAAACTGCAGCGTTTCGGCGACGAATTGCTTGATATAGTCGGCGCGGACTGACGAAAATTCTCCGGACAGCTTCGGAATTTGCCCCAAGCTATTGACACAATTAGGAATTTCGGTATATCATATTAAGTTATTTATCTATTTCGGATCGGGCGCTAGCGCTGGATCATCGAAAATCAAGACGGAAAACGAGAGCAACAGAAGCGCGGTTTCGAATGCTTTGTCCATAAGAAACACGCGCCGATTTTGACCATTTTTCTGGAATAACTATGCCAACCATCAATCAACTGGTTCGCAAAGGCCGCACGTCGGAAACGACGAAGAGCAAGTCGCCGGCCCTGCAGGACTGCCCGCAGCGTCGCGGCGTGTGTACCCGCGTGTACACCACGACGCCGAAGAAGCCGAACTCGGCACTTCGTAAAGTTGCAAAGGTTCGTCTCACGAACGGCTTCGAAGTCATTTCGTACATCGGCGGTGAAGGCCACAACCTGCAAGAGCACTCGGTTGTACTGATCCGCGGCGGCCGTGTGAAGGACTTGCCGGGTGTGCGTTACCACATGGTTCGCGGCTCGCTGGATACCCAGGGCGTCAAAGACCGTAAGCAAGCTCGCTCGAAGTACGGTGCGAAGCGCGCTAAGGCTGGCAAGTAAGCTGCCGGTCTGCTGTAAAAGAAACAGTTCGCCGCAAGGCGGTTTAGGCGGTGGTGCCGGAATAGCCGGTGCTGTCGAGTAAGTGGTCACCCGGCCAAGCTGATTTTATCGAAGAGATGGATCGGGTTAGTTGGTGGCCGCGGGGCGGAAAATCGCTCCAACTGAAAAGGTAAAGGAAGAATCATGCCGCGTCGTCGCGAAGTCCCCAAGCGGGAAGTGTTGCCGGATCCGAAGTTCGGTAACGTAGATGTAGCCAAGTTCATGAACGTGCTCATGCTGTCCGGCAAGAAGTCGGTTGCAGAACGCATCGTTTATGGCGCTTTTGAACAGATCCAGACTAAGGGTGGCAAGGACCCGTTGGAAGTGTTCACGGTTGCGCTCAACAACGTGAAGCCGGTGGTTGAAGTGAAGAGCCGTCGCGTTGGTGGTGCCAACTACCAGGTTCCGGTCGAAGTGCGTCCCTCGCGTCGTATGGCGTTGGCGATGCGTTGGTTGCGCGAAGCCGCGAAGAAGCGCAGCGAAAAGTCGATGGCCCTGCGTTTCGCAGGTGAACTGCAGGAAGCGGCTGAAGGCCGTGGTGGCGCAATGAAGAAGCGCGACGAAGTTCACCGCATGGCAGAGGCTAACAAGGCATTCTCGCATTTCCGTTTCTGAGTCCCCGCTCTTAGAGCAAACGGAAAATCAGAGGGCGGGTGCGCTTTTCAGGCGCCTCGCCCGTTTGTGTTGGAACGTGCAGGCATTCGCTGGCGCGTGGACCGAAAAAGGATTCTAAAGTGGCTCGCAAGACACCTATCGAGCGCTACCGCAATATCGGTATTAGCGCTCACATCGACGCCGGCAAAACGACGACAACCGAGCGCATCCTGTTCTACACGGGCGTGAACCACAAGATCGGTGAAGTTCACGACGGCGCAGCAACGATGGACTGGATGGAGCAGGAGCAGGAGCGCGGCATCACCATCACGTCGGCTGCTACCACGGCCTTCTGGAAGGGCATGGGCGGCAACTACCCCGAGCACCGCATCAACATCATCGACACCCCGGGTCATGTTGACTTCACGATCGAAGTGGAACGCTCGATGCGCGTCCTCGACGGCGCGTGCATGGTCTACTGTGCAGTGGGCGGCGTGCAGCCGCAGTCGGAAACGGTGTGGCGTCAGGCGAACAAGTACAAGGTTCCCCGTCTCGCGTTCGTCAACAAGATGGATCGTACCGGCGCGAATTTCTTCAAGGTCTATGACCAGCTGAAGAACCGCCTGAAGGCGAACCCGGTTCCGGTCGTCGTGCCTATCGGCGCGGAAGAAAACTTCAAGGGCGTCGTCGACCTTCTGAAGATGAAAGCGATCATTTGGGACGAAGCCTCGCAAGGTACGAAGTTCGACTACGTCGACATCCCGGCTGAACTCGTTGACACGTGTAACGAGTGGCGCGAAAAGATGATCGAGTCGGCTGCCGAAGCCAGCGAAGATCTGATGGAAAAGTACCTCGGCGGTGAAGAACTGTCGGAAGCGGAAATCGTCAAGGCGATCCGCGACCGTACCATCGTGTGCGAAATCCAGCCGATGCTGTGCGGCACCGCGTTCAAGAACAAGGGCGTGCAGCGCATGTTGGACGCGGTCATCGACTTCCTGCCGTCGCCGATCGACATTCCGCCGGTCACGGGCGAACTGGAAAGCGGCGAATCCGCAGAGCGCAAGGCGTTGGACGACGAGAAGTTCTCGTCGCTGGCGTTCAAGATCATGACCGACCCGTTCGTCGGCCAGCTGATTTTCTTCCGCGTGTACTCGGGCGTCGTGAATTCGGGCGATACGGTGTTGAACTCGACCAAGGGCAAGAAGGAACGCCTCGGTCGTATTCTGCAGATGCACGCGAACCAGCGTGAGGAAATCAAGGAAGTCCGCGCAGGCGACATCGCTGCTGCGGTCGGCCTGAAGGAAGCGACCACGGGCGACACGCTCTGCGATCCGCAGAACCCGATCGTTCTGGAACGCATGATTTTTCCGGAGCCAGTGATTTCGCAGGCAGTCGAGCCGAAGACGAAGGCTGACCAGGAAAAGATGGGCCTGGCGCTGAACCGTCTCGCGCAGGAAGACCCGTCGTTCCGCGTCCAGACGGACGAGGAATCGGGCCAGACCATCATTTCGGGTATGGGCGAGCTTCACCTTGAAATTCTGGTCGACCGCATGAAGCGCGAATTCGGCGTGGAAGCGACCGTCGGCAAGCCGCAGGTTGCGTACCGCGAAACCATTCGCACGACGGCAGCAGACGTCGACGGCAAGTTCGTCAAGCAGTCGGGTGGTCGCGGCCAGTACGGTCACGCGGTCATCACGCTGGAGCCGAACGAGCAGGGCAAGGGCTACGAGTTCCTGGACGAGATCAAGGGCGGCGTGATTCCGCGCGAATACATCCCGGCCGTGGACAAGGGTATCCAGGAAACGCTGAAGTCGGGCGTGCTGGCTGGCTTCCCGGTTGTGGACGTAAAGGTTCACCTCACCTTTGGTTCGTACCACGACGTCGACTCGAACGAAAACGCGTTCCGTATGGCTGGCTCGATGGC
This sequence comes from Candidatus Burkholderia pumila, assembly GCA_001045575.1. Classification (GTDB taxonomy): domain Bacteria; phylum Pseudomonadota; class Gammaproteobacteria; order Burkholderiales; family Burkholderiaceae; genus Caballeronia; species Caballeronia pumila. The sequence continues at coordinate 924 of LELG01000212.1, read as the reverse complement.
TTTCAAGGAAGCAATGCGCAAGGCAAACACGATCATCCTCGAACCGATGATGGCTGTGGAAGTCGAAACGCCTGAAGACTACATGGGCAACGTGATGGGCGACCTTTCCGGCCGTCGCGGTATCGTTCAGGGCATGGAAGACATGGTCGGTGGTGACAAGATCGTCCGCGCGGAAGTTCCGCTATCGGAAATGTTCGGCTACTCTACCTCGCTGCGCTCGCTGACGCAAGGCCGTGCAACGTACACGATGGAGTTCAAGCATTATTCTGAAGCTCCGCGCAACGTCGCCGAGGCGATCATCAACGCCAAGGGTAAGTAATTGTAGTTATAATAGAATAGCCGCTAGTAATTCGGCGTCGGCGCAAGCCACAAGCTTTAACCGATAACCAATTTTGGGAACGAAGGTAACCATGGCCAAAGGTAAATTTGAGCGGACCAAGCCGCACGTGAACGTGGGCACGATCGGTCACGTTGACCACGGCAAGACCACGCTGACGGCAGCGATCACGACGGTGCTGACCAAGAAGTTCGGCGGCGAAGCAAAGGCGTAAGACCAGATCGACGCAGCACCGGAAGAAAAGGCACGCGGTATTACCATCAACACCGCGCACGTCGAGTACGAAACAGCTAATCGCCACTACGCACACGTCGACTGCCCGGGCCACGCTGGCTACGTGAAGAACATGATCACGGGCGCAGCGCAGATGGACGGCGCAATCCTGGTGTGTTCGGTTGCTGACGGCCCGATGCCGCAAACGCGTGAGCACATCCTGCTGGCTCGCCAGGTTGGCGTGCCCTATTATTGTGTTCCTGAATAAGTGCGACATGGTGGACGACGCCGAGCTGCTCGAACTCGTCGAAATGGAAATGCGTGAACTCCTGTCGAAGTACGACTTCCCGGGCGACGACACCCCGATCGTCAAG
>LELG01000211.1 GCA_001045575.1 Candidatus Burkholderia pumila | reverse complement strand
GTCCCGGGCGTTGTGCCGCAAACATCTCATAGGCATCGCTTTCGCGATCGCCGATGCCAATGAGTTGCGTGTGCTCACAGCGCGACTTCAGCGCCGAGAGGTGCGCAAGCCCCTCGATCCACTTGATTACAACCGGACTTGGGGATAAAGCTCAGATCTGAAAAGCGGGCGTTTCCACATCCGGAAGGATCAACGTGTATTGATCGAAGTCTGCGTGCGCTTGTACTGAATATGCGACGCAATCTGCTGCGCCGTCCCGACCGGCAGCTTGTTCGCGCAGAAATAATCCTGATACAGCGCCGCCTGATACGCGTTCAGCTCGCCGTTCTCGATGCGCTTGAACTCGAACGCGGTGCCGCGATCCCAGCCCGTGCCGTCATCGTTGATGCTGGCGTAACGGCGCCACTCGTACGTATCGCAGCGGATGCCTTCGTAGTTCACGTTGCGCGCGCCGCCTGCGCTCGTTGCGACGATCGTGTAACGCACGACGCCGTCATCGCCGACGGAAAGCGAGTTCTTGTCGACGGCGAACGTCAGCGGCATGTTCTGCGATACCACGAACTGCATGAGGTTCGATGCCTGCGGCAGCGGCGGCAAGGTATCGACCTTATTTTCGACCCATTTCGTCTTGCGATCGAGCAGATAGGTGAAGACGCCGTCGTCCTTGTTGCTGGGTTGCTTTGAGCTGCCGCAGCCGGCGAACGTGGCAAGCACTGCCGCGGATGCCGCGACGAGCGCGAATGAGGCGTTGATCTTCAATTGGTCGTTCCCGAAAACGTATGCGCGAAGCGGCACGGCGAGGGTTTCGCCATGCCGCTTCGAGTGGAAGTTAAAGAAAAAGCGCGGGATTCAGTCGCACAGATGACGCTTCACGACGATGCGCACTTCTTCGCTGATTGAGATATTCTGCCTGAACCGCCGTGCCAGAGGCGGGGAAAGCCAGGCGCTTCGATCGTCATGGTCTGCACGACGCGCGGGTAACGCGGTCGCCATGCGTTCCCCGCAGTCGCTGCGGGCATTGGTCCACCGCAGAAAGCGGGACAGCTCGGTGAGAGCCATTTGATAAACGTCACGCTTGAACTCGATGACCGCGTCCAGCGGCACCCAATACTCGTTCCAGCGCCAGGCATCGAACTCCGGATGGTCCGTCGCGCGCAGGCAGATGTCGCAGTCACGTCCGACCATGCGCAACAGAAACCAGATCTGTTTCTGACCGCGATAGTGTCTGCGCATCTCGCGCTTGATGAACTTGTCCGGCACCTCATAACGCAGCCAGTCGCGCGTGCGACCGACAACTTTCACGTGCTCCGGAAGCAAACCGGTTTCTTCGTGCAGCTCCCGATACATTGCTTGCACGGGGGTCTCACCGTATTTGATGCCCCCTTGCGGAAACTGCCACGAATGCTCACGCAGCCGTTTGCCCCAAAACACTTCGTTGCGCGCGTTCAAGAGGATGATGCCGACGTTCGGGCGAAAGCCTTCACGATCCAACATACAGCCACCTTCAAATCCTTTAAAATTGCTTTGATTATAAACAGTTAACGGACCCTGCGCACCGGCATGAGCCTCAATTCGGGGCACGTTTTCATGAGCCTGTCAGACAGGCTTTGCCAGTCGAATCAGAAGACTGGCAAAATTTTCTACCTAGTCAACGTTCCGTTTCTTCACCCTTGTTTCGCCTGGTTCCAACGCTTTTTGCGTATCAGGCCCGCACGCCGCATCTGGAAAAATTTGAATGAAAGCATCCCGTTTCTTCATCGGCACTCTGAAAGAAGCGCCCGCCGACGCTGAGATCGTCAGCCACAAGCTGATGATGCGCGCCGGCATGATCCGCCGCGTCGCGGGCGGCATATACGACTATCTGCCGATCGGCCTGCGCTCGGTGCGCAAGGTCGAAGCCATCGTGCGTGAAGAGATGAATCGGGCGGGCGCGCTTGAACTGCTGATGCCCGCCGTGCAGCCCGCCGAACTCTGGCAGGAATCCGGCCGCTGGGGGCAATACGGCTCCGAATTGCTGCGTCTGAAAGACCGTCACGAGCGCGAATTCGTCGTCGGCCCGACGCACGAGGAAGTCGTCACGGATATCGCGCGCCGCGAGATCAAGAGCTACCGCCAGTTGCCGGTGAATTTCTACCAGATTCAAACGAAGTTCCGCGACGAAATCCGTCCACGTTTCGGCGTGATGCGCGGCCGCGAGTTCATCATGAAGGACGCGTATTCGTTCGATAAGGACACGGCGGGTCTGGCCAAGTCGTATCGCAAGATGTACGACACTTATGTGCGCATCTTCACGCGCATCGGCCTGGAGTTTCGCGCGGTGGCGGCGGACAACGGTTCGATCGGCGGCAGCGGTTCGCACGAGTTCCACGTGATCGCGGATACAGGCGAGGACGACATCGCGTATTGCCCGACGTCGGACTTCGCGGCGAACGTCGAAGCGGCGGAAGCGCTGCCCCTGATCGCCGAGCGCGCCGCGCCGAAGGAAGAACTCAGGAAGACACCGACGCCTGGCGCCGCGAAGTGCGAAGCGGTCGCGCAGCTTCTGAACATTCCGCTCGAAAAGACCATCAAGTCGATCATTCTCGCCACCGACAACGAAGGCGCGGAACCGACCATTTGGCTCTTGATGCTGCGCGGCGATCACTCGCTCAACGACATCAAGACGAACAAGCTGCCGGGCCTGAATGACTATCGCTTTGCGACGGAAGCCGAGATCATCGAATGGTTCGGCACGCCGCCCAGCTATCTCGGTCCCATCGGCACGAAGAAGCCGGTGCGCGTGATCGCGGACCGGACGGTAGCGAACATGAGCGATTTCGTCGTCGGCACCAACGAGGTCGATTACCACACGACCGGCGTGAACTGGGGCCGCGATCTGCCGGAACCGGAGGTCGCGGATATCCGCAATGTCGTTGCGGGCGATCCGTCGCCGGACGGCAAGGGCACGATTGCGATTTGCCGTGGCATCGAAGTGGGTCACGTGTTCCAACTCTGCACGAAGTATTCGGACGCGATGACCGCCACGTTCCTCGACGAAAACGGCAAGCCCGCGCCCATGCAAATGGGTTGCTACGGCATCGGCGTGACGCGCGTGCTGGGCGCGGCGATCGAACAAAACTTCGACGATCGTGGCATCATCTGGCCGGAAGCCATCGCGCCGTTCGAAGTCGTGATCTGCCCGATGGGCTACGACCGCAGCGACGCCGTGCGCGAGCAGACGGACAAGCTGTACGCCACGTTGCAGGAAGCAGGCATCGACGTGATTCTGGACGATCGCGGCGAGCGTCCAGGCGTGATGTTCGCGGACTGGGAACTGATCGGCGTGCCGCATCGCGTAGTGATCGGCGATCGCGGGCTGAAGGACGGCAAGGTGGAATATCAAGGCCGCCACGATACCGAAGCCAAGCTGCTGCCGGTAGATAAGGCGTCGGCGTTCGTGACGGATAAAATCCGGACTGCGCTGAGCAAGTAAATGCAGTACAATTTTTTGTCGGCGACGATCCTGCTTCTGTTAATTACGGATCCGCTCGGCAACATTCCGATCTTCATCAACGCACTGCGCAGCGGCGCCACCGAGCGGCGCAACGTCGTGATTCAGCGGGAAGTGGCGATTGCATTCGGCATTCTGCTGATTTTCATGCTGGCCGGCGATCGCTTCCTGCGCGCGATTGAATCTCACGGATTTGTCGTTGCGCATCGGCGGCGGGATCGTGCTGTTTCTGATCGCGCTGCGGATGATCTTCCCGCATCCCGACGGCACCATGGGCGGCGACTCGCGCGGTGGCGAAGCGTTGATCGTGCCGCTGGCGATTCCGGCGCTGTTCGGGCCGTCGGCGTTGGCGACGGCCATGCTGCTGACATCGCAGGCGCCGGGGAAGATGCTGGAATGGATCGGCGCGCTGACAGTGACGATGATCGTCTGCGCGACCGTGCTGATTCTCGCGGAGAAGATTCAGCAGTGGCTCGGAGAGCGCGTCGTCATGGCGTTCGAGCGTTTGATGGGATTCGTGCTCGTCGCAATTTCTGTCGAGATGATTCTCACGGGCATACGTACTTTGTGCATTGGCTTCAATCAAGCGCCGTCAGTCAGCGCACGAATGGTCGGCAGGTTGCGCCAGTAACCCTTTGCATCCATCCCGCATCCGAACACATAACGGTCGGGCACTTCGAAACCGCAGAAGTCCGGACGAAGCGGCTTCGCCTTCGGAATGATCTTCTCGCACAGCACGGCCGACAGAAACGTCTTCGCGCCCATCGCCATGATGCGGTCGCGGATGGATGCCATGGTTTCGCCTTCGTCGAGGATATCGTCGAGCACGAGCACCACACGATCCTTCACTGATTCCGCCGGCGCCACGCGCCATTGCATCTCGCTGCCGCCCTTGATGGCATTGCGATAACGCGTCAGATGGATGTAATCGAACTCAAGCGGGAAGTCGAGATGTGGCAGCAGCATGCCGGTGAACACGGCCGCGCCTCCCATCACCGAGAGCACGAGCGGGAAGTCGTTTTCCGTCGCAGCCTTGATGGCCTGAGCCATGCACCCGATGGATGCATTGACTTCATCAGCCGTCACGATCTCTTCGGAGTGGCTGAAAATGTGGAGAGCTTCTTCGCGATTCATAAGGGGAAGCGGAAAGACAGGCAGCTAGTGTGAGTAAAAACGGCGGCGTGCGCCATAATATATATATATATATAAACGCGCGTTTCCTTCTCGTCGGGCAACGGAAAAAAACGCGGGGTCGGGTGAGGGGCGTTTAACGCATACCGTTCAGCATGCCCTTCATGCCGCGCATCATCTTTTGCAGGTTGCCGCCCTTGAGCTTTTTCATCATGCCGCGCATTTGATCGTATTGATTCAGCATGCGGTTCACTTCCTGCACATGCACGCCCGCGCCCGCCGCGATCCGGCGTTTGCGCGCAGCCTTGATGAGTTCGGGCTTCACGCGCTCCTGAAGCGTCATGGAATTGATGATGCCTTCCATGCGGCGCATCTGCTTTTCGGCATTGTTCATGTCCGCGCCTTGCGCCGCCTGCTGAAACTGCGCGGGCAGCTTGTTCATGAGCGATGATAAACCGCCCATGTTCTTCATCTGTGCAAGTTGCGCCTTGAAGTCGTTCAGGTCGAAGTTGTCACCTTTCTTGACCTTGTCGGCGAGCTTCTGCGCGGCGACGGTATCCACGCCGCGTTGCGCTTCCTCGACGAGCGCGAGAATGTCGCCCATGCCGAGAATCCGGTTCGCTATGCGATCCGGATGGAAGACTTCGAGGCCATCGAGTTTTTCCGCGACGCCGACAAACTTGATCGGCTTGCCGGTGACGTGGCGCACGGACAGCGCCGCGCCGCCGCGCGAATCGCCGTCGAGCTTGGTGAGGACGACGCCGGTGAGCGGGAGCGCATTGTTGAACGCCTTCGCGGTGTTGACAGCGTCCTGGCCAAGCATGGCATCGACGACGAACAGCGTTTCGGCGGGTTTAAGCAGCGTGTGAAGCTCGCTGATTTCCTTCATCATCGCTTCGTCGATACCGACGCGGCCCGCCGTATCGACGATCACGACATCGTGATAATGACGTTTCGCCCAGTCGATGGCCGCACGCGCGATATTCGCCGGCTTCTGATCCGGCTCCGATGGGAAGAAGTCCGCGCCGACCTGCTCGGTCACCATCTGCAACTGACGGATAGCGGCGGGGCGGTACACGTCGACGGAAACCGTCAGCACCTTCTTCTTGTTCTTCTCGCGCAGCAGCTTGGCGAGCTTACCGGTGGTCGTGGTCTTACCCGCGCCCTGCAAACCGGCCATGAGAATGACAGCGGGCGGCGTAACCGCGAGATTCAGTTCGGCGGCTTTACCTTCGTAATTGCCGCCGATCACGGCCGTCAGTTCTTTCTGCACGACGCCGACGAGCGCCTGACCCGGCGACAGGCTGGAGAGCACTTCCTCGCCGAGCGCCTTTTCCTTCACCTTGGAGATGAACTCGCGCACGACGGGCAGCGCCATGTCCGCTTCGAGCAGCGCGAGACGCACTTCCCGAAGCATCTCTTGCGTGTTGCCCTCGGTGAGCCGGGCCTCGCCGCGCAGCGTCTTGACGACGTGCGCCATCCGTTGAGTGAGATTATCGAGCATGGAAAGCGCTAAAGAATGCGGCCCTTGTTCTGCCGCGACGTGGTTTCGTGTCCCGCGTTGGTACAAGGGAGAAGACGTCGGGAATCAAGGGCCTAGTCCATTGAACCATATGAATTGCCCTGGATGCGTCGAGTTGGATCGGAATATTTCCACTTCAGTGGGACAGCCTGCTTGTTGTATTGGCGGATATACGCATGAGCTTCTTGTCGAGATCTTTGATGCTGTTGAATATCCCGCGCGTGATGA